>JAIVJE010000260.1 GCA_020200195.1 Acidobacteriota bacterium
TGCGCTCGATGATCGCGACGGCCTGTGCCGACCGCTCTGGTGACAACTGCTTCGAGCCCAGCATGCGCGCCCATCCCAGGATGGCGTTCAAGGGCGTCCGGAGCTCGTGCGACACGGTCGCGAGAAACTCGTCCTTGAGATGGTTGGCACGCTCGGCATCCTCGGTCATCGTCTGTGCCTGAACGGTGGCGACGACCAGGCGCTCGTTGGCTTCACGTACCTGGATCATGAGGCGTTCGAGCTCGACCCTCGCCTTCGCCGCTTCCTCCCTCGCGTGAACGGCGGTCTCACGAAAAGTAAACGTATCTTCGCGCAGGGTGGCGGAGTCTTCCCGTACCCCGGCGGCATCTTCGCGCCGGGTCGCGGTCTGGTCAGGCAGGTCGGCGACGTCTTCACGTGCACCGGCCGCATCTTCGCGCCGAGTGGCCGCCCCCTCTCGGGCGGTCACGGCCCCTTCGCGACCTGTGACGGTGGTCGTACTCTCGCCGACGGCCGGGGCAGGATCTGGCGGCGTATTCGCCGGTTGGTCTTCGTCAGTCATGTTTCACCGCCGGGTCGGTCGGGGCGCGCGCCGCGGGCGGCCCTTCTGTTGACGGGACTGAGACGAGGCGCCGTGGATCAGCTCCGGTCTGCCCGTGAGCAGACCTTCGTACGCACCCAGCGGATCGCCGATCACGATCCCCTGGTCCGTGATCTCGAACGCCCGCAGATCCTTGCTGTGCGCGCGGCCTCGCACTTTGACGATCGCGATGACGCGCTGCAGCTGACCCTGCAGTTCGATGTACCGCTGCATGATGATGGCGTCGGTCAGGAACGCCGTGCCATGAGGGCTGAAGCGCAGATCCGCGTAGCTGTCCTCGAGCTCGGCCGTCATCATCATGGTAATGCCCATGCCGGTGAGCACGGCGACCATGCGGTAGAGCGACTCCCGAAAGTCCTCGCGGAACGTGGGCGCCAATGCGAGCTCGAAGCCGGACAGCGAATCGATCACCAGCCGGCGCGCCTTGAGACGTTGGATGGCTTCGACGATTTCATTGAGCATTTCGTCGATGGACAGATCCAGCGGGCGTGTCTGGATGATGCCGACTTTGCGTTCGCGGACGAGGCGTTCGAACCGCTGTCCTTCGGGGCCGCTCTGCGCGTACTCGTTGGGGCGCTTCTCGAATACCGCGATGATGCCCGGCTGATCGTGACGCGCGCCTTCGCTGATGAACTTGCTGGCGAGCACGCTCTTGCCGGAGCCCGATGGCCCGGCGAGCAGCACCGA
The DNA here is from genome assembly GCA_020200195.1 of Acidobacteriota bacterium. Classification (GTDB taxonomy): domain Bacteria; phylum Acidobacteriota; class Vicinamibacteria; order Vicinamibacterales; family 2-12-FULL-66-21; genus JAIVJE01. Next base: position 1,268 of record JAIVJE010000260.1, read on the forward strand.
ATATCCGGCCGGGATACCGCCCCCGAGCATTTCGTCCAGCGCCTTGACGCCGGTCGAGAGTCGTTTTTGTGGCGTGCGCGTCGCGTCTGCCGAGGAATACGGCGGCTCCTCCCGCTGGACGATGACGCGCGGGAACACCTGAATACCGTCGTTCGTGATGCGGAACGTGTGCAGCCCCGGGATGGGGCCCTGTCCGCGCATCTTCATTACCTGGATCTTGCGAACCATCGAATTCCGATCGAGGCTCTGCTCCAGCCACAGCAGGCCGTCTGCGACGGTGAAGACCGGGTTCCGCTCGACCTCCGAGGGTTGATATTCGCCGACGAGGAACGTCGTCGCCTCCCAGCTCGAGAGCTGGACCGCCAACTGCTGCACGAAGTGCTGCAGGTCGAGGTCGCCGTTCTTCCGTCCCGCGGCCTGCGCGACCGTTCGAAACGAATCGACAATCACCACGCGGGGGCTCGTCGCTTCGACTTCCTGAACCATCCGTCCCAGGAGTTTGTCGAGCGCGCCGTCGAGGGCGTCCTTACCCAGATTGACGTAACGGACCGAGTCGTTCACGCGGGCCATGTCGAAGAAGCTGAATTGCTGCTGATAGCGCAGCATCTTGAGCGGAGGTTCGCCGACGACCGTGAAGTACACGGCGGGCCGCTTGGGACCGGAGAGCGCGAACATGATCTGCTGCGCGAGCGTCGTTTTCCCGGCGCCTGGAGCGCCGGCGATCAGATTGAAGGAGAATTCCGGCAGCCCGCCGCCGAGGACGTCGTCGAGTCCTGGAACACCCGTCTGCAACCGATGAATCGCAACGCGGTCCGTCATGCCTTATGTTCCTCTGCGGTAGCGGCGGAAAAGGCATCGGGCCATGCCTTTCGCAACAGTTGCATCGTTAGGGGTTCCCCGATGAAGGTGACGAGCAAGCCGGCCATGGTTCCGAACACCGCTCCGGCGGCTTCGGAGGCGACGGCGGGATCCTGACGTGTCAGGCAGACGACGATCTGGGAAAAGGGAGATCAGTTGGGCCGAGACGCGAGCGAGGTGATCGTAGGCGCGCAGCGCCGCGGCCGCGACCGCCTCCGCACCGGCGTTCGCCCCAGCGTGATGCGCCAGCACCTTCAGCGCCAGCTGCCGCGCGGCGACGTTGTTATGCGCGCTGGCATCCACGAAACTGAGTGTACACGCAGCCCGTCGGTTAATCTTGTTCTTCTCTGCACAGCGACATCAACCCGTCGCGTAGCCTTAGCGCCGTTGTCCAGGGCGTCCACGCCCCCTTTTCACCAACGCTATTGACGAAGCCAAGACGAACCTTCACGCGCGCGAGGTGCGCCAGCGTGATGTGCTGGGAATTGGGCCGGTTGACGTTCCGTCTTACCGTTACACGGCAGCAGATAAACGCCGCCGACGCGCGTCGCGAAGTCGGCTAGCGCGCCGATCTTTTTTCGCGGTCCAGCGCGATGCGACCACCAGGAAGCTATTGACCAGCAACGGGCGTTACCCGTACTTACCACTGCTGGCGCCGCAATAAGGCAGCGATCACCCCAAGAATAGGCATCCTCCGATCGGGCCTAATGGGCAGCAAGCTCGGCATCCGGTTCACCAGGGCCGGCTACGACCGTTGTCTTCAGCTACGCACGCGATGACCAAAAGCTGAAGCGGCTTGCTCGCGAGGCGAAGGGCAATGCTCGCGCGGGCACGCCGGCAGAAGCGGCCGCCGATGCCGTGCTCCTCGCCGTTCACTGGCTACGGATGGAACATGTGCTGAAACAGGCTGGCGATCTGTCGGGCAAGGTCGTCGTGAGCTGCTCTCTGCCAATGAACGCCGACGACACTGGCCTCGTCATTGGGCACACGACTTCAGGCGCCGAGGAACTGGCGAAGAAGATCGGCCGCGGCAAGGTCGTTTCGGCGTTCGGCACCGTGCCCAGTGAAGTGTTCTTCGGCGTGTACGACGCTAGGCCGAAGGCGAAGCGGCCGAGCATGGCCTACTGCGGTGACGACGATCACTCGAAGAAGATCGCGGCTACGTTGATAACGGATGTCGGCTTCGAGGCGATAGATGCTGGACGTCTGCGAATCGCCCGCTATTTGGAACCGCTCGCGTTGCTGATGGGACAGGTCGCCCACGAAACGCGAGGAAGGCTTGGAGATCGCGTATCGATTTGAACGATTCGAATAGGACGACGCCGAACGACCCCAACGATCGTCGTCTCGACACGTACCAACGAGCATCCCGGAGTACGGGAAAAGTGCCGCTCAGAACTGTGTAGAAACTGTGTAAGGTCGCCCCGGAACCGCCGACAAACACCGACGTCTACGAGTTCACATCAAGAAGCATTCTGTGGCGGGAAGTCGTTGAATCGATTGCGCGAAGAGGTGTTTCAGTATCACGTGATAAGCGGCGCCCGAATCGCTTTCCAAGCGTGCTCCTTCAACCACTCGGACATCTCTCCGTATCCATCGACGAGATCCTTCTGCGAAGCTCGCGCTTCATGAAGATAGGGGCAACTCGTCGTGGAATGGATCGCCGCGAAC
>JAIVJE010000018.1 GCA_020200195.1 Acidobacteriota bacterium
GGGATGATGAGTTCGTCACCACATCTGGCGAGACGCGCGCGATGGTGGTATCGAACTGGGAGAACGGCTGGAACACCGTGCTGCACGCGGTGTCCTCGCTCACGCCCGACGATCTCGACAAGACCGTTCGGATCCGCGGTGAGGCACATTCAGTAGTGGAGGCGATGAACCGGCAGGTCGCTCACTACGCCGCGCACGTGGGTCAGATCGTCCTTCTTGCGAAGCACTACGCGGGCCCGCACTGGCAGTCGCTCAGCATTCCGCGCGGCAAGTCCAGGGAATTCGACGTGTCAAAGCGCGGCGCACCCTACGACGTCAAACAGGATCTGAAGGATACCGGGGCGTAGTCGCCGTCATGGCGACGGAGGCCGCAGATCGAACGCCGCCATGTCTTTGAGGTTGCGGACGAGGAGGTAGCCGCCGGCCATCGCCGGATGATTCCATGTTTTCCCATCCAGCACTGGGAATCGGACGAGCTCTTCGTGCCGCTCCGGCGTTGCACGCACGAGCACCATGTCGCCGTCCTCGGTGAGGACGATCAGGTGGCCGCTTGCAAGCATGACTTGGCCGTAGCCGTAGCGGCCGCCCTTCCACTTGAGATCTCCGGACGCTACGTTCACACAGGCCAGGATCGCTTCATCGAGGCCGTACACGAAGCCCTCGTGCAAGACAGAACTCGTGAACTGGTTCTTCATGCGGATGTTCCGCCATACTTCGCGAACCGTGAAGGCGTCGCCGCTCCGCGCCAGTTCGAGCACGGCCGCGCCGACACCATACCCCGACGAAATGAACACGCGATCCGGCCCGACCACGAGCGGCTGCGCCGCGTTGATGTCGAACTGCGTCACCCACGGATGCTCCCACAGCAGCCGACCGTTCTCGGGGGTTAGTCCCATCAGCCGCGAGGCGCTCAAGACGACAATCTGCCGCACGCCGCCCAGCGTCACCAGCATCGGGGAGGAGTACGCCTGACGATCGTCCAGCGCAGACCAGACGCGCGCGCCAGTTCGGCGGTCGTACGCGACCACCGAGCGGCCGTTCGGGCCGCCCGGCAGCACGACCACAGTGTCGTCGACGATGAGCGGAGAGGCCGCCATGCCCCACTGCAGGTTCGTCGCGGCGTTGTCTTCGAGAATGTTGATCCGCCAGACGACGCGCCCGGTTGCCTCGTCCAGACATCGCAGCTCGCCCTGCGCGCCGAGCGCGTAGACGCGTCCGTCCGACCACGTCGGCGTTGCGCGCGGCCCGTCGCCGCCCAGCAACTCGCTGAACTTTGCCGGCCACTGATTGGTCCAGACTTCGCGGCCCGTGGGCACGTCATACGCCGCGACCACTTCCTGATCCGCTCGCTGTTCGATCGTGAAGGCGCGCCCTCCTGCGACGACGAAGGACGCGTAGCCACCGCCGACGGGCTGCTTCCAGACAGGTGTGAGGCCCTGCGCGGGCCACGATGTTCGGACCGGCCGCTCGCGATAATGGCCGTCACGACGCGGCCCCCGGAAATCTGTCCAGTACGGCGCCGAACTGGCGGTCTCGGCCGGTGGCGACGAAGGTGCCGCGGGGGCAACGACCGCTGCTGTCGGACCGGCTGCGGGAGCGGGGGCGGCGGGCTGCACACGCTGGGACTCGCGATGCCGTGCGATCGCCGCTGCGCGCGCGTCCGCCGACTCGACGAATCTGAGATACGGTGAGCCGCCGCCGTCGAGCACGACGCGTAAACCGAAGAGATACAAAACCAGTCCGATCGTCAGGAGAGACACGACGACGATTCCGGTCGTCTTCAGGATTCGGCGGAACATGGAAGTAATCTTGACGCACTTTCCGCGCCCACGCGAGCGTTCTATCAATGATTTCGTTCATCATCCCGGCGTACAACGAGGAGCGGTTGCTGGCCCGGACATTGACTGCGCTGCACGTCGCCGGTCTTGCCCTTGACGAACCCTACGAGCTCATCGTCGTAGACGACGGGTCGACAGACGCGACGGCTGCGGTTGCACGCGCCCATTCCGCGCGAGTCGTGGCGGTGCAGTTCCGGCAGATCGGACGGACACGCAACGCGGGCGTGCACGCGTCGAGCGGCGACACGCTCATCTTCGTGGACGCGGACACTGTCGTTCCGCCAGACACGGTGCGGGCGACCCTGCACGCACTGCGCCGGGGAGTGATAGGCGGCGGCGCGACGATCCGGTTCGACGGCCGGCTACCGGCCTATGCGCGGCTACTGGTGCCGGTGTCGCTTGCGGTGCTCCGCGCCGGCCGGCTCGCCGGGGGCTGTTATTTCTTCTGCACGCGGGCGGCGTTCGACGCTGCCGGCGGCTTCGACGACGGCCTGTACGCGGCCGAAGAAATCGCGCTGAGCCGCAGGCTGAAACGGATAGGCCATTTCGTCATCCTGCGCGAGGCCGTGACGACCTCAGGACGGAAACTGCGCGCACACTCCGGATGGGACGTGGTGCGAATGTTTGGAGGGTTTGTGCGCCGAGGCACGAGCATCGTTCGAAGCCGCGATCGTCTGGAGATCTGGTACGGGGACAGACGCGAGGACCTGTAGGCAGAGGTGCTTACGCCGCCGGTCCGAGATACCAGAACATCAACGCGGCGACCGCGCCGCACACTGCGGCGAAGCCGCCGAAGCCTTCGGCGCGGCGCTTCCATGTGTCCCGATCCGGGCCGGTGCGCCGGGACATCAGCCACGACACACCGCCAGCGGCCGCCGAAAGCCCGGTCAGGACGTACAGCGCTTCGAGAAAGTTCACCATGGCGGCCACCCGTGCGCAACCATCCGAGCGGAACCACCCGTGACTGGAGCCCATCTCATAAACGTACGTAGTGTCCGCCTTTAGGCGGACCGTCACGGTCCGGCTGAAGCCGGACACTACGTACGGAAAGACTAGTCAATCCTGACGTAGCGCTCGAGCCGGGCGACTTCCTGCTTGCTGACGTATTTCCCCATCTCGCGGCGGAACTGTTCGATGCTCTTGTACGGCCGGTATTCCTTGAACTCGTGGAGCATCCGTTTGCCGAGGCCGGGAATAGTGAGGATGTCTGCGTCGCTCGCCGTGTTCAGGTCGATGGGCACGAATACGTACTGCTCGAGCCGCGCCAGCTCGGCGTCGTCGACGTACTTGTCGATCTCGCGGTGCCACTGCGCCAGCGACTTGAACGGGCGGTACTCGAAGAACTCCCGCACCATACGATCGCCCACGTTGGGAATCATCAGGATTTCTTCGCGCGTCGCGGTGTTCAGGTTTAGCGGCACGAACAACCGGCCGTACAGCTCCGTCAGCTGCGGCCCCTTGAGCGATTGGCTGAGAAACGCGTTGAAGTCGGTCATGCTGAGAAACGGCCGGCGCTTGATCAGGCTCTGCGCGAGCGTCGCGTTCATATGCGGGAGTGCGGCCAACTCCTTCTCGCCGGCCACGTTCGGATCGATGGTGGTTTTCGCCTTCCCGACCTGAGCGTCTACGCGACCCATCATGGGTGACAGACATCCCAGGACCACCAGCACCGTAGCAACAGAGCGTCGAGTAATAGCCATCATTGCTCCATCATAGCCGTTGCGCGCCGGAGCCGCGCGTGGCCGTGCGCGTAGGCGAGCCCGATGACGCCGAGCAACACCATTGAACCAGGCGCCAGCACGGGCGTTGCCCCGGTCATCGTCTTCTGAATCAGTTCGAGACCTTCCAACGAAGGATACATCTCGCGCTCGAACTCGATGTTGCCTCGTACGTGAAGCCCGATTCCGACTCCGCCGGCGACCACGAAGAGCACCATCGCGGCCTGCAGGGTTCGAACGCTGGCTGACGTCGGCGCCACGGCGTGCCACGCAAGGACCACCACCCCCGATGCCAGCAGCACCAGGGGCGGCAGTTGCAGCCTGTCCTCGAAATGCCCGATCAACAGGAGCTCGATGCCAGTGCCAATCATGCCGAACAGAAGCGCACCGAGGAGTACCCGCCGGATTCCGGCGAGCACTTCCGTGGCGTGTGGCTCGGGTGGCGCGCCGCTGTTCACCGGTTCAGTGCGTCATCGCGTAGATCGGCACGTTGATGCCGAACGCGTAGCCGTCCAGGGAGAAAGCATAGAAATAGTCCGGGTCGTCTGCTTCGCGCTCCCAGGAATCGCCGAAGTCGGTATTGTGGGTCATCAACACCATCAGCCGGCCATGCTTGTCCAGGATGCCGCGGGCATGCGGCTCGGCACTGTCTTCGTAGCGCTCCGACGTCCCACCGCCGCTTTCCATCCAGTGGTTGATCGACGGGATCTGCGCGACGCGCGAAATTTCGAACTGGGCGCGGAACAACGGATGGTCTTTCGGCAGGTCGACGATGGTGTAGTCGGGAGGTGGCAGGACCTTGGCTATCTCGCTCGCCCAGTAGTCCCAGGCATAGCTGCCCCAGAAGTCATCGGCCCACAGGAAACCGCCCCTCAGCAGGTATTCCCGCAGCTTCGCGACTTCCTCGGGGCCGAAATAGGCGCTGCCAACCTCGGTCATCATCACGAACGGACACTGGAACAATTCCGGGTCCGTGAGCCGCACCACAACGTGCTTTGGCTCGCCCGTGGCGTCCATGCCAACCTTCGTCTTCGTCAGTTCGGAGAGCCGGATCGAAAGGTTGATCTCCGCGCGGGGGTAGTCGACGCTCCATCGCCCGCCGTCCCCTGACCTGCTGCTCGAGAACATGACGCGGCAGAAGTTGAAGCCGCCATCGAAGCTGTCCGGCGCGGGGGTGCGGATCATCTCGCCGAAGCGCTGGCCCCGCCGGAACCCCTGCGCCGCAAGTGTGCCGGCACCCGCGGCGACGGCCGCGACGAGAGTCGCAGCGACCAGCCGTCTACCGGCGCTTGACGGGCGCAGCCACACGCGCTAGTTTCCCCCAACCGCGCTCCAGCGGCTGTTGCTGAACGGGTAGGTGACCGCCGAGGTGTGTCATCGGGCCACGAGTATACTCACACACGACACCCTGACATGGAGGCTTCATGCAGGTTCGAAGAATTCACATCCCACCGATGACACTGATCTTTGGCCTGCTCCTGGCTGCGCTCACCGCGCCGGTTGCCGCACAGAAGGGCGGTAAGCCGACGAGCAAGCCGGCTACAGGTTTGTTTCGGTGTCCCGGCACGGATTGCCCAACGGCAGATCCGACGGCCTTGCCTCCGATACTCACGGATGCCATCCAGGGAGATCAGTTCGCGTCGCCGTTTCTGGCCGCAGATGGAGCGAGCATCGATACCGTCGGCGAATTCTCGCTCCGGTTGCTGCCGAACGAACGCTCGTTGTTCTTGGACTTTTCGAACGGCTCACCGCTGTGCGGCGCCGCATGTCGCCGCAGTTTTGCGAACATCGCGATCGACTATGGGAATGTGGCTTTTTTTCACACGAACGTGATTGATCCTGCTACTGGCGGCGAGGCTGGCAACGGTTTGCTGAGCATTCCGGTGGGAGCGACCTGGCGGTCAAGGCTCAAGCTGGCCTTTGACACGGTAGGTCCTAACGGGGAGCGCATTCAGTGGGCGGTTCGTTTCAACCCGCGGGACTACTATCCATCCGACCACATCTCGATTTTTCGCAGCAGTCTGACCACCTGGGAAATCTTCGCCACCGATGCCGAACGCGCCATGCTGGTCTCGGTCTGTTGCCGCCAGCGGGGCTATACGAACGAAGGCCTCTACGCGATGCCATTTAGACTCCACGTGAGTACACCTTAGGCGCGCCCGAGCTCATGCACAGTAGGCCGCTATACGGCTGACGTCTCGGATCTTGATAGTGCAGCAGATGGGGAGCGGGTGCTCCCGGGAGGTTCAGCATGAATCGCGACGAACTCGACGGCAAGGCTGAGCAGGTCAAAGGCAAGGTCAAGAAGGCGGCGGGGGATTTGACGGACAACGAGCGGCTGCGCGACGAAGGGGTGGCCGACGAGGCCGCGGGCGACGTGCAGGAAGGGTTCGGGCGCGCGCGCCGGAAGGTCGGCGACGCGATCGAGGACCTCGGCGACAAGATCAAGCGGTAGAATACCGGCAGGGCCGGCCATCCGGCCCTGCTTCCTTTCGTAACTCCTCCCACATCTCTTGGACAGCACCCACGCCGTCAGCGAAATCGTCGAGACCGAAGGCCACCTCATAGACTCGCAGCTGATGACGGGGATTTTCGACGCCGTAGTCCGGCACGGCGCCAGCTTCGATGTCGTCGACTTCACGATCGGGCGGACCAACGACGACTTCTCGCGTCTGCTGATGCGGATCACCGCTCCCGGTTCCGCAGTGATGCACGCGCTGCTCGAAGAGCTGCTCACGCTTGGGTGCCGGACGAAAGCCGAGGTCGATGCTGCGCTCCAGCCCTCTCCGATCGACGGCTGCGCACCCGAGGATTTCTACTCCACCAGCAATCACCGCACCTGGGTCCGCCATGCCGGGCACTGGCTCGAAGTCGAGCGCCAGCGGATGGACGCGGCCATCGTGATCCAGAACAGTCGCGCGACGTGCCGGAAGCTTCGCGACCTTCGCGCCGGCGACCAGGTCGTGTGCTCGCTGGACGGCATCCGGGTCGTGCCGGAGTTCCGCGAGCGCGATCGCCACGGTTTTGCGTTCATGACGGGCGGCGTCTCCTCCGAGCGCCACGTGGAAACGAGTGTCGAGCGCATTGCCGACATGATCCGCGACGTCAAGCGGTCTGGAGGGCGCACCGCGTTCGTAGTGGGGCCCGTCGTCGTGCATACTGGCGCCGCCGACTACTTCTGTGAACTACTGCGGCGCGGATACGTGGACGTACTGCTCGCCGGCAACGCCCTTGCGGTACACGACATCGAGGGAGCTCTTTACGGAACCTCGCTCGGCGTCAGCCTGCGAACCGGCGCCCCGGTGGAAGGCGGCCACCGTCACCACATGCGTGCGATCAATGCGATACGGCGTGCGGGCGGCATTCGCGCGGCGGTCGCGTCCGGGCTGCTGAGGTCGGGGATCATGTACGAGTGCGTGCAACACGACGTGCTGTTCGTCCTGGCGGGCAGCATCCGCGATGACGGTCCGCTGCCGGACACCATCATGGATCTGTTTGTCGCGCAGGATCGATATGCCGAGGCTCTCGCGGGCGTCGGCATCGCGGTTGTGCTGTCGACGATGCTGCACGGCATCGGGGTGGGTAACATGCTGCCATCCTGGGTCAAGGTGGTCTGCGTCGACATCAACCCGTCGGTGGTCACCAAACTGGTCGACCGTGGCTCGGCGCAAACGATGGGCCTCGTAACCGATACGGGTCTGTTCGTGCATCAACTCGCGAAAAAACTGGTTTGAGGCTGGCAGCCAGCTCGACCTTGGCGGGTGCCAGCGGCACCGAAGCCCTGGCGGCCCATATTTGGTCGGGAGACTTGCGCTGAAGGATAACTCTCTGTTATCTTTGCAAGGTTCTGGTCGGCCCTGGGACACCCTATCTAGGGCAGACTCCAAGACTGCGACTCCGCTGCGGCGGACCGTATCGCCAGCGCCCCGCGCGGGCGCCGCATCATCAACTTAATAGGGTAAGTCAGTTCCAGGTGCCGGGCCGCTCACGCGGCTCCTAGGCTTGGAACAATCAAACCGATTGCACGCGGGCATTCGTCTGCGGTCGGCGTTATCTGTTTTGCGCGCTCGGCGAGTGCGCGCGCGACTGGAGTTGTCTCAACGTGCCGACGATCAGCCAGCTTGTTCGCAGGGGGCGTGACAAGGTCCTGACCAAGACGAAAAGCCCCGCGCTGCAGGACAGCCCGCAGAAGCGCGGCGTCTGCGTGCGCGTCTTTACCCAGACGCCGAAGAAGCCGAACTCGGCGCTGCGGAAAGTCGCGCGGGTCCGCCTGACCAACGGCATCGAGGTCACGACGTACATTCCCGGGGTTGGCCACAACCTGCAGGAGCACTCGCTCGTGCTCATTCGCGGCGGCCGCGTCAAGGATCTGCCGGGCGTGCGTTATCACGTTGTGCGCGGCACGCTCGACGCTGTCGGCGTTGCGGGACGCAAGCAGGGACGATCGAAGTACGGGGCGAAGAGGCCGAAGTCGTAGCTGAGAGCTGTGAGCTATCAGCCGTCAGCCGGCAGGGGCTGAGAGCTGAAAGCTGAAAGCTGAGAGCTGAGAGAGCTATTAGAAATGCCAAGACGACGAGAAGTACCGAAACGTGAGGTTCCGCTCGATCCCATTTACAGCAGCGCGCTGGTGACGAAGTTCATCAGCACCCTGATGCGCGATGGGAAGCGGAGCACCGCCGAGCAGATCATGTACGCCAGCCTCTCCTCCATCCAGGAGAAGACGGGCGACGATCCCATCAAGGTCTTCAAGAAGGCGGTCGAGAACGTCAAACCGGCGCTCGAGGTGAAGTCCCGCCGCGTGGGCGGCTCGAACTATCAGGTGCCGGTCGAGGTGAACCCGAACCGCCGCCTGTCGCTCAGCATCCGCTGGCTGGTCGGCTTCGCCCGGTCGCGCGGCGACGGCAAGACGATGGAAGAGAAGCTGGCCAACGAGCTGCTGGATGCGGCGAACCTGCGCGGCGGCGCGGTGAAGAAGCGCGAAGACGTGCATCGCATGGCGGAAGCCAACAAGGCGTTCGCGCACTATCGATGGTAACAGCCATCAGCTGTCAGCCATGAGCTGTCCGCTGAGTCACGAGGCACAGAAGGATCACGATAAGAAATGGGCTGATGGCTGAACGCTGTCAGCTGAAAGCTAATGCCAAGACAGACCCCGCTCGATCGCACGCGCAACATCGGCATCATGGCCCACATCGATGCCGGCAAGACCACCACGACGGAACGGATCCTGTACTACACGGGCATTACGTACAAGATCGGCGAAGTCCACGAAGGTACTGCCGTCATGGACTGGATGGAGCAAGAACAGGAGCAAGACAAGTTCGTCGGCCTGATCGACCTCGTCCGGATGAAGGCGATCCGCTACAAGGACGAAACGATGGGCGCGGATTACATCGTCGACGAAATCCCCGCCGGGATGATGCCCGAGGCGCAGAAGTATCGCGAGCAGCTGATCGAGAAGGTCAGCGAAGCCGACGACAAGCTGCTCGAGAAATATCTGCACGGCGAGGAGTTCACCGAGGACGAAATCAAGGCGGCGTTGCGCAAGCGTGTCAACAGCTCGGTGCACACGACTGGCGAGAAAGCGGAGCCGGCGTTCGTGCCGGTGATATGCGGATCGGCGTTCAAGAACAAGGGCGTGCAGCCGTTGCTCGACGCAGTCGTCGACTACCTGCCGTCACCCGTGGATGTCCCGCCGATCAAGGGCTTCGACCCGAACAAGGGGCCCGACGCGATCGTCGAGCGTCCCGCGGCCGATGACGCGCCGTTTTCAGCGCTCGCGTTCAAGATCATGACCGACCCGTTCGTCGGTCAGCTCACGTTCATTCGCGTCTACTCCGGGGTCATGACGTCCGGATCGTCGGTGTACAACTCGACGAAGCAGAAGACCGAGCGTCTCGGCCGCCTGCTGAAGATGCACGCGAACAAACGGGAAGAAATCAAGGAAGTCTACGCAGGCGACATTGCCGCGGCTGTGGGGCTCAAGACCGTGACCACCGGCGATACCATCTGCGACGAGAAAAAGCCGGTCGTGCTCGAGTCGATGGACTTCCCGGAGCCCGTCATTTCGCTCGCGATCGAGCCGAAGACCAAGGCCGACCAGGAGAAGCTGGGGCAGGGACTGCAGAAGCTCATGGCCGAGGACCCGACCTTCCGCGTGAAGACGGACCAGGCCACCGGCGAAGTCGTCATTGCCGGAATGGGAGAGCTGCACCTCGAGATCATCGTCGATCGACTCGAGCGCGAGTTCAACGTTGAGGCGAGCGTCGGACGTCCGCAGGTTGCTTACAAAGAAACGCTGACGCGCCCGGCCGACGGCGAAATGAAATACGCCAAGCAGACCGGCGGCCGCGGTCAGTACGGCCACGTGAAGATCCACCTCTACCCGGGCGAGCCCGGGTCCGGTTACGTCTTCGAGAACGAGGTCACTCAGGGGTCGATTCCGAAGGAATTCATCAAGCCCGTTGACGAAGGCATCAAGGAAGCGCTCACGCGCGGCGTGCTCGCCGGCTACCCGGTGGACGATGTCCGGATCGAGCTGTACGACGGCTCGTACCATGACGTCGACTCGTCGGAAATGGCGTTCAAGATCGCCGGCTCGATGGCGTTCCAGGACGCCGCGAAGAAGGCCAAGCCGGTGCTGCTCGAGCCGGTGATGCGCGTCGAGGTCGTGGTCCCGAAGGAACACATGGGCGACGTCATGGGCGACCTGTCGAGGCGCCGCGGCCATATTCAGGCGCAGGAGGAGCGCGGGGGCACGCAGATCATCAGCGCGCGCGTGCCACTCTCCGAGATGTTCGGCTACGCGACCGACCTCCGCTCGCGCACGCAGGGGCGCGCGACGTATTCGATGCACTTCGATCGGTACGAGCAGGCGCCGAACCACGTGAGCGAGGAAGTCGTCGCACGGGTACAAGGGAAATAGGAACAGGATCAGACAATGGCGACAGCATTCAGCGACAAGATCCGCATCCGGTTGAAGGCGTACGACAACCGCGTGCTGGATCAGTCGACGACGGAGATTGTGGATACGGCGCGACGCACGGGCGCCCGGCTGGCCGGCCCGATTCCGTTGCCGACCGAAAAAAACAAGTGGACCGTGCTCCGCTCGCCGCACGTGGACAAGAAGTCCCGGGAGCAGTTCGAGCTGCGTACCCACAAGCGGCTGATCGACATTTTCGAGCCGACGCCGCAGACCGTGGACGCGCTGATGAAGCTCGACCTGCCCGCGGGCGTGGATGTCGAGATCAAAGCGTTTGGGAAAGAACACAAATAGAAGCTATGGTCAACGGAATCATCGGCAAGAAAGTGGGCATGACCCAGCTGTTCGCGCAGGACGGCACGGTCACACCGGGCACCGTCATCAAGGCCGGACCCTGCGTCGTCGTGCAGGCGAAAGCGGTCGGGACGGATGGCTACGAGGCAGTGCAGCTCGGTCTGGTCGAGGATCGGCCGGCTCGGGTCCGCAAGCCGCTGGCGGGGCACTACCAGAAAGCCGGGGTACCGCCGACTCGCGTACGCCGCGAGCTCAAGGTGGCGAAGGGCGCCGAGGCGCCGAAGGCCGGCGATCAGGTACTCGTGAACGCGATATTCGCGAACGGCGACCGTGTCGACGTCATCGGCATCAGCCGAGGCAAAGGGTTCCAGGGGGTCATGAAGCGCCATAACTTCGCCGGCGGCGCCGCGACGCACGGATCGATGTTTCATCGCGCACCCGGCTCGATTGGCGCATCGTCGTTCCCCTCACGCGTCATCAAGGGGATGCGCGCCGCGGGCCGCATGGGCGGGGACCGCGTCACCGTCCGGAACCTGAAGATCGTGCAGATCGACGCCGACAACAACCTGCTGGTCGTGCACGGCGCGATCCCGGGGGCGCCCGGTGGCTACGTCATGATTCGCAAGGCGCTGACGGCCAAGCGTGTGGCCCAGCCCCAGCCCGAGAAGCCATCGAAGGGCGCGGTCAAGGGAAAGAAATAGCTGACAGCGTCAGCTATCAGCCGTCAGCTCTCAGCCCTGGGGAGTTGGCAAAGCTGAGAGCTGAGAGCTGAGAGCTGAGAGCTGTTATGAAACTCGACATCGTCAATTCGAAGAACGAGAAGGTCGGAGCGCTGGAGCTGAACGACGACGTGTTTGGGGGCCGCGTGAAGACCGATCTGATCTGGGAGTCGGTCGTTCAGCAGAACGCCGCGGCTCGGCGTGGCACGCACGCCACGAAGAACCGCGCGCTCGTCAGCGGCAGCGGCAAGAAGCCTTGGCGCCAGAAGGGGACGGGCCGCGCGCGGGTGGGCGAGATTCGCAATCCGCTGTGGCGCAAGGGAGGCACGGTCTTCGGACCGCAGCCGCGCAGCTACGAGTACGACCTGCCGAAGAAGGTCAAGCGCGGCGCGCTCCTCGCGGCGCTCGCGCAGAAGATCAACGATGGCGCCGTCGTGGTCGTGGATCGGCTGGATGCGGGAGAGGGCAAGACCAAGGGCACCGCCGAGATGCTTCGCAGGCTCGGTGCGAGCGGCAAGACCCTGCTCATCGACGTCAAGCCGGATGACGCATTCGCCCTGACGACGCGGAACCTTGCGGGTGTGACGCTGGTCCCGACCGGCCGCCTGACCGCACGCGACATTGTCGCGACCTCACGCGTGATCGCGACACGCGAGGCGCTCGAAAGACTGCAGGAGAGGCTGGCGTAGCTGTCAGCCGTCAGCTGTCAGCTCTCAAAGAGCCCGGCAGTTGAGCGCTGAAAGCTGAAAGCTGAAAGCTGAGAGCTGAGAGCTGAGAGCTATGAAATTAACAAACGTCATCAGACGCCCGCTCATCACCGAAAAGACGACGCTGCTTCGAGAAAGTGCGCGGACGATCGTGTTCGAGGTCGCGGCCGGTGCGACGAAAGTCGACATCAAGCGCGCCGTCGAGAAGCTGCTCGGTTCGAAGGTCGAGGGGATCCGGACGTCCATCGCGCACGGCAAGATGAAGCGCCAGGGGCGGTTCATGGGCCAGCGTTCCGACTGGAAGAAGGCCTACGTGAAGTTGCGCGAGGGAGAGAAGATCCCCGAGTTCCTCGAGGGGGCGTAAGCGGGACTATCAGCTCACAGCCGTCAGCCATCAGCTGAGAGTTAACAGCTGAAAGCGGACAGCTTCAAGGATCAGAACATGCCTATTCGCAAGTACAAGCCGACC
Organism: Acidobacteriota bacterium; assembly: GCA_020200195.1. Lineage (GTDB taxonomy): Bacteria > Acidobacteriota > Vicinamibacteria > Vicinamibacterales > 2-12-FULL-66-21 > JAIVJE01. The sequence goes on from JAIVJE010000018.1 coordinate 12,728, forward strand.
TCCGCCGGGCGCCGTTTCCAGACGGTGCAGGTGGCTCCGCGCGGATTGCGCTGCTCACTTACGCCGACGGAGAGAAGCGCTACATCCTGCAGCCGCTCGGGTTGAAAGTGGGCGACACGATCGTGGCGGGCACTTCGGTGGACATCCTGCCGGGCAACGCCCTGCCGCTGAAGAACATACCGCTCGGCACGATGGTCCACAACGTGGAGCTGAAGCCTGGGAAGGGCGGTCAGATCGCGCGCAGCGCCGGGTCGTCCGTGCAGGTGGTGGCGAAGGAAGGGGAGTTCGCGTCGGTGAAGATGCCGTCCGGGGAGATCCGCAAGGTCAATGTCGAGTGCCTCGCGACGATTGGCCAGGTTGGCAACGTCGACCACGAGAACGTGTCGGTTGGCAAGGCAGGACGCAACCGCTGGCTCGGGAAGAAGCCGCACGTGCGCGGGGTGGCAATGAACCCGGTGGATCACCCACTGGGCGGCGGTGAAGGCAAGACCTCCGGCGGCCGCCACCCGGTCTCCCCGTGGGGCGTGCCCACCAAGGGTTACAAGACGCGGAACCGGAAATCGACCGACCGCTTCATCGTTCAGCGGAGACAGAAATAGCCGTCAGCCATGCGCTGAGAGCTGAGAGCTTACAGATGAGCCGATCACTCAAAAAGGGTCCCTTCGTCGACGTGCCGTTGCTCGAGAAGGTGGAGATCATGAACCGCGGCGGCGAGAAGAAGGTCATCAAGACCTGGTCGCGCCGCTCGACGGTCGTGCCGGAAATGGTCGGCCATACGATCGCGGTGCACAACGGCCGCAAGTTCATCCCCGTCTACGTGACGGAGAACATGGTCGGGCACAAGCTCGGCGAGTTTGCGCCGACGCGGCAGTTCAAGGGCCACACGACCAAGAGCGACAAGGCGGCGTCGATCGCTCCGGCGGCCGGGGCCGCGGCGCCGGCGCCGGCAGCGCCGAAAGCGGGGGCGTAAATGGCGATTCAAGCGCACGCCACGGCCAAGTACGTGCGGACGTCCGCTCAGAAGGCGGGCCTCGTGCTGGACCTGATTCGAGGGCGTGACGTGAACGCGGCGCTCGCCACCCTGCAGTTCGCCCGCAAGAGCGTGGCGCGCGACATTGCGAAGGTGCTGCGGTCCGCGATCGCGAACGCACAGCAGAAAGACGGGTTCGGCGGGGATGTCGACCGGCTGTTCGTCAACGCGTGCTACGCCAATCAGGGGCCGTCGCAGAAGCGGATCCGGCCGGCCCCCATGGGCCGCGCCTTCCGCGTCGTCAAGCGCACGGCGCACCTGACGGTGCAGGTATCGGAACGCCCGACGCCGGTGATCGTGGCGCCCGTGACCGATGAGGTCGCGCCCAAGCGACCGCGCGGTGCGAAGCCGAAGGCAAAGGCGAAACCGGCCGGGGTGACGAAGACCGCCGGCGCGCGCAAGCGGACCGGCGCAACCGCGAGGAAGAAGACCGGCGGCGCGCGGAAGAAGAAAGCCGCAAAGAGCTAACAGCGCCAGGAGCGACGGAGACTTATGGGTCAGAAAGTTCATCCTCACGGATTTCGGCTCGGGTTCAACAAGACGTGGCGATCGCGGTGGTTCGCCGACCGCGACTACTCGAAGCTGCTCCACGAGGATCTGAAGCTGCGCGACACGCTGAAGACGCGATTCGCGCACGCCGGTGTGTCGAAGATCGAGATCGAGCGCGCCGCCAACAAGTTGAAGATCGACATCCACACCTCCCGCCCGGGGATCATCATCGGGCGCAAAGGGACGGAAGTGGACAAATTAAAGACGGAGATCCAGAAGAAGACCAGCCGCGAGGTCTTCATCAACATCCAGGAGATCCAGAAACCGGAGCTCGACGCGCAGCTCATCGCCGAGTCGGTGGCCATGCAGCTCGAGAAACGTGTCGCGTTCCGCCGGGCGATGCGCAAGGCGGTCGAGTCCGCGCTGCGATTCGGGGCGCGCGGGATCAAGGTGCGGGTGTCGGGACGGCTGAACGGAGCCGAGATCGCGCGGTCCGAGTGGTACCTCCATGGCCAGTTGCCGCTGCAGACCCTGCGCGCCGACATCGACTACGGGTTCGCCGAGTCGTTCACGACCTACGGCGCGATCGGCGTGAAGGTGTGGCTCTACAAGGGTGAGCGGCTGGTGCCGCGGATCGGGCGCGAAGAGGATTACCGCGCGCCGCGGCGGGCCGCCGGGAGCCGGTAGCGACGCTGGTAGCTCGTAGCTCCAAGGATCATTCGTTATGTTGATGCCGAAGAAGGTCAAGTACCGGAAGCAGCAGCGCGGCCGCATGGCGGGCAAAGCGTGGCGTGGCTCCGACGTGTCGTTCGGCGACTATGGGTTAAAGGCGCTCGAGCCGTGCTGGATGACAGACCGCCAGATCGAGGCGGCGCGCGTCGCGATGACGCGGTTCATCAAGCGCGGCGGAAAGATCTGGATCCGGGTGTTTCCGGACAAGCCAATTACGAAGAAACCCCAGGAAACGCGCATGGGCAAGGGCAAGGGCGCGCCCGAGCAGTGGGTCTGCGTCGTCCGGCCCGGACGGATCCTGTTCGAGATGGAAGGGGTCAACGAGACGGACGCACGCGCGGCGATGCGGCTGGCGGCGGCGAAGCTCCCCATCAAGACCAAGTTCGCGACCCGCTTCGCGCAGGAGAAGGCGTTATGAAGGTCGGAGAGTTCCGGGATTTGAAGGTGGAGGAGCTGCGCGATCGCGAGCGGGATCTCGACGATCAGCTGTTCCGCCTGCGGATCCAGAAGTCGATGGGCGCACTCGAAGCTGCCCACAAGTTGAAGGCGCTGCGTCGAGACCTGGCGCGCCTGAAGACCGTGCTGCGCGAGAAGGAGACGGTGTAGTGGCGACCAAAGCTGAAGTCACCGGCGTCGTGGTGAGCGACAAGATGGACAAGAGCGTGGTGGTTTCCGTCGAACGGCAGATTCGCGACGCGCTCTACGGCAAGATCCAGCGCCGGACGTCGAAGTTCCTCGCGCACAACGAGGGGAACGACGTGAAGGTCGGCGACCGGGTGGCGATCGTGGAGAGCCGGCCGCTCAGCCGCCGCAAGCGCTGGGTGGTGACGCGCGTCGTCGAAAAGGCGAAGGAGATCTAGCCATGATCCAGATGCGTTCGATCCTGGACGTCGCCGACAACTCCGGGGCGCGCAAGATCGCCGTCATCAATCCGATCGGCGGGTCGACGGGCCGATACGCACGGCTGGGCGACATCGTCACCGCGTCGGTGAAGGAAGCGACGCCGGATTCGACCGTGAAGAAGGGTCAGGTCGTCAAAGCGGTGATCGTCCGGACGCGGAAAGAGCAGCGCCGCAAGGATGGCAGCTATATCCGGTTCGACCGGAACGCGGCGGTCCTCGTCAATGACCAGAACGAGCCGATCGGCACGCGCGTCTTCGGCCCCGTCGCGCGCGAGCTGCGCGAGCGCCGGTTCATGAAGATTATTTCGCTCGCGCCCGAGGTGCTCTAGGAAGCTCTCAGCACTCAGCTCTCAGCTTTCAGCTGAGCATCGCTGATGGCTGACAGCTGTAAGCTGAAAGCTGTGTATGTCTCAATTAGCAACGCCTATCCGCCGCAACGACAACGTAGTCGTGATCACCGGCAAGGACCGTGGCAAGCGCGGCCGCGTGCTCAAAGTCCTGCCGGACAAGAACCGCCTCGTCGTCGAAGGGGTGAACTTCATCAAGCGGCACACGAAGCCGAACCCGCAGCGCAACATCAAGGGAGGGCTGGTCGAGCGCGAGGCGCCGCTGCACGCCTCGAACGTCCAGATCGTATGCCCCGATTGCGGCAAACCGACCCGCATCGGCAGGAAGATCCTGGGCGACGGCCGCAAGGTCCGCATCTGCCGCAAGTGTGAGGGAGTAGTCGACAAATGAGCCGCCTGAGACAACGTTACGAATCGGAGGTCGTGCCGGCGCTCAAGAAAGAGTTCGGGTACGGCAACGTGATGGCGATTCCGAAGATCCAGAAGATCGTCGTCAACATGGGGCTCGGCGAGGCCACGCAGAACGCGAAGATCATCGACACGGGGGCTGACGAGGTCGCGCGCATCACCGGCCAGAAGCCGGTGACGACCCGTGCCAAGAAGTCCATCGCGCAGTTCAAAGTGCGACAAGGGATGCCGATCGGGTCCATGGTGACGCTGCGCGGCGAGCGCATGTGGGAATTCCTCGACCGTCTGATTTCCGTCGCGCTGCCGCGCGTGCGCGACTTCCGCGGCGTGTCGCCGAAGGGGTTCGACGGCCGCGGCAACTACACGCTCGGCCTCAAGGACCAACTGCTGTTTCCCGAGATCGACTACATGAAGGTCGACAAGGCGCGCGGGATGAATATCTCGGTGGTGACGACCGCCAAGACCGATGAGGAGTCGCGCAAGCTGCTGCAACTCCTCGGGATGCCGTTCAGGACTCAATAACATGGCCACGACTGCGAAGATCGCCAAGGAAGCCAAGACCCCGAAATTCAAGGTCCGGCTGCGTAATCGCTGCACTCGCTGCGGGCGCCCGCGCGCCTTTCTCCGGAAGTTCGCGCTCTGCCGTCTGTGCTTTCGCAAGCTGGCGCTCGAGGGCGACATAGCCGGCGTGACGAAGAGCAGTTGGTAAAGCTCTCAGCTGTCAGCCATCAGCTCGACCCCAGCTGATGACTGAGCTGATAGCCAAGGGCTGAGAGCTGAGAGCTGATAGCCGAAAGCTGAGAAATATGACTGACCCTATCGCAGACATGCTGTCCCGTATCCGCAACGCCACCGTCGGCCGGCACACTCGTGTCGACATGCCGTCGTCGCGGTTGAAAGTGGAAATCGCGCGCATCCTCGAGAGCGAGGGCTACATCCAGGGCTTCAAAGTGCTGGAGCCGCAGGCGGGCGAGCGCATCCAGGCGCACCTGCGGGTGTTCCTCAAGTACGGCCCCAAGGGCGAACGCGTGATCATCGGGATCCAGCGCGTCAGCCGGCCGGGCCGGCGCGTCTACTTCGGCCGTGACGATGTGCCGGAGGTGCTGGCGGGGCTTGGCACGAGCATCCTGACCACGTCGCGCGGCGTCATGACAGGCCGCGAGGCGATCAAGGCCGGCGTCGGCGGCGAAGTGCTGTGTAACGTCTGGTAACGAAGCCGTCAGCCGTCAGCGGTCAGCTCTCAGCCTGGTGCGGAGAGTAGCGACCCAGACGCTGATAGCTGAAAGCTGAAAGCTGAAAGCTGATAGCTGATAGCTGATAGCTGAGACCTGAGCTGAGAGC
>JAIVJE010000019.1 GCA_020200195.1 Acidobacteriota bacterium
GCCCACAGCGATTCCTTGAAGATGCGCAGCAGCCCCAGGCCGGTGCTGGAGATCCGCCGTTTCCTCTTGATCATGTGGTGGCAGGCTCAGAGGGGACGCGCGCGTGCGGCATGACGACTCAGTGTATGCGAGCAGCCGTCCTCCTCGCACGCCGCGCGTCCTTGAATTGATTTCCCACCGCGACGCACTCCTCGCCTTCGTCGAGGCGCTGTGATTATGCTGACATCAGAGATGGAAACGCCGCCGCCTCACAAGCCTGGACTGACGGGATCGGCATAATCCGAACGTCGGCATAGTGCACCTGACAGCGTTGAATCAGGGCCGCGGATCCAAACGTCTGCGTCACGCTTTGTGCAGCGCCCTTTGAGCCGTCGAGAATAACCAAGCCGCTGCGGTCGGTGCATAGCCCGCGGCTCTGCAGGTCGTTGAGGAGCTCTGACCCACCGTCGCATTCTCCGTCGAGCCATCCCAGAGGCAGAGCGCGTGTTTGCGGGCCTGTGTGGTCAATGCCGAGGGCAACGACAATACACTGCTCGCCGACATGCACGCCATCGATCAGGAGTGCCACGAGGTCGAACGTCGAGCGGCGTCGAGCGCCAGGCGGCGAGCTGCGCCAAGGTCCAGCTCATTGCCGCGTATCTCCGCCACGAATGGAATCACTGGGGACGGGGACCTCGCCCACGCCGCGCAGAAAACCGACGGCCTCGGGCCCACGTGAGCGACGCAATCAGCGACGGTAGACTGCCGGCGTCCACGCGCACCTTGCCTTGGTGTCAGCTCGTCTCTGCAAGGGCGACGTGTTCCGCGAACGCCGGTCGCCGTTCTGGCGATATCAGCCTTCACCGCACAAGAAGCCGCAGCCCTCGCGGCCCGTGTCCTGTCCCTGCGGCGCTCTCCGGGGTGCGACGCGAACGCGGGCTGCTCCACGGCGAAGAACGTCGAGCAGCCGTTCTGGTGGGCCTGAGCGACTTCGCCGTTGACACGCTCAAGCCAGGACAACCCGTCGTTTCTCGGCCGCCGTGTTGTTATACGATGAGAGCTGCCTTCAAATTCGTGGAGTCGGTGGCACCCTGAACGTCATGTGGGGCTGTAGAGTAGATATCAGGAGGACACCATGGCTGTTGGAGATTGGGAGAGCGAAGACAGGTACTGGCAGAGTAACTACAAGAATCGGCCGTACGCCAAGAGCGGCGAATACGACTCCTATCGTGGGGGGTATCGCTACGGCTATGAGTCTGCCAACCGCTACAAGGACCGGAACTGGGACGATGTTGAGAGCGACCTCAAACGTGATTGGGATCGCTACGAACATCGAGGTCAGTCAACCTGGGAAAACATTAAAGATGCTGCGAGGGATGCCTGGGACCGGGTAACGGGAAAACGCTAGCTCGGTGACGCACGTGCGAGGGACGGGACCTGGGTCTTCCGTCCCTTCTTCTTCTCGAAGACACGCCCCTGAAGGCTCTCGCCTCGCTTGCGTAGGCTCGCAGTTCTGTTGAGCCCATGACGCTCATCATGGGCTCAACGCGCGAGTCGTTGGCCTCGTGTGTGCTTCGTGAGGGTCTCTGCCCCAGTCCCGGCCGCTGATCAGACCGCCAGTTGTAATTCTTCACCGGGGTCCTCGTCGGCCGCTGTCTACTCGAGGACAGAATGCCCACAAATCGCATGAGGAGGATCGCGCGTGCTCAAGGACGCCGTGGCCTCCGCCTCGATCCCGACTTGGAGCATGTCCCGCGCATCGCCTGCCATCCATTGGAACCCGCGCTAGGGCAACCGGGACATTCGCCTAATGTTCGCCGCGCCCTTCGTCATACGCCGCCAATAGTTTGTTCGGCGCGATTTCCGATCGTCTGCGCGCGCGTACCGTTCGTGCCGAGTCGTTTCGTTGAATGTTTCCAACATGACTCGCACGCCGCGTCGGGCTCGAAAAGGGAGCCACCCGTTGATCCGTCTACGCGAAAACGGCGGAGCGAATGCGCGCGACTGGGTTTTCAGTAGGGACAGCCGCCGGCGCGCGCGCGTGACGCTGTGCGACGACCGCGCGCACGTACTCTCCGGCGCGTGTCATGCGCTGTGCCACGCCCGCAGACAAAACGTATTGCCATGCCTGCCATGCCCCGGCCAGCGACGACACGAGTTGGGCACGGCACCCGTGGAATCGTGTTCTCTCGACGGATCGGGGCCAACTGCTCCTCGAACATCACGACGAACGACTCACCGACCGCCGGCGCGACGTCGTGATCGGTGCCAGTAGTGGCGCCCAGAAGACACGGGGCAACTACTGCACAATTTGCTGCACGATCCCGGACACGGCGGCTAGCTCGCGGGATCATTAGGAATTTCTTCGACAACGTGAGGACGTGAGCGCTGATCGGCGATTGGAAAGTTTGAGAATTCTGGCCAAATCCGCGCAGGGTCTCGGACCGAAAAACCGTCGCCCCTGGGTCGAAATGTTTACGCAAGTGCCTATTTTACGTATACTTGCGGTCTGCGGTGAGGTGGCCGAGAGGCTGAAGGCGGCGGTTTGCTAAGGCTGCCAGGAGTCACAGAACGGGCCTGAAATCGAGGATTTCAGGCCCGTTTTTTATTGGCAACTTGGTTGCCGTTGGCTGGTGGATGATGGATCTCGGACCCTTTATTGGCAACTTGGTTGCCGTTGGCTGGTGGATGATGGATCTCGGACCCTGTTTGGGCACACTGGTGGGCACACTGACGCCGATGCCAATGTGTGCCTCAAAGGCACACGTCGTGCTACCCTCTAGGGAGTGAAGTACTTCGCTTGGGATGATGCGAAGAACGCGAAGCTCAGGGCGGACCGCGGCATTGGATTCGAGGATGTTGTCTTCCACATCGAGCGCGGCGAGTGGAAGTCCGCCGGCGGCGGCAAGCGCGAGCGAACTCGGTACGCCCGCTACGCCAAGGCCACGTTCCGCAAGGACCGGCGGCTGAACATCCGGCTGTCGAGCAAGGACCTAGAGGCGATTCAAAAGCGAGCGCTCGCAGAGGGCTTGCCTTATCAGACGCTGATCGCGAGCCTGCTGCACAAGTACGCAGCGGGCCGGCTGAAGGAAGTGTGACTGCTACAGGTCCCGTCATGTGCTTTTCAACACGCCCAGCCAGGGTCAGTCTGGTCGGATTTTCGTTTGGCCATGGGCGCTGGCCTGACGATAATCAACGCGGATCGTGGCGCCTTATCGGAGCGGTGAAACGGGCATTGTGCGAACCGTGAGACGGTCTTAGTTTTTCGATCGTCTCGTGCGCGCGGTTGTTTGGGGAAGACCGGCGGGTAGCGGCGGCGAGGGCAGATTCTGTGACAGGTCCGCTTCTCATCGGACAACGGGTCAGGGAATACGAGCTGCAGGCGCTTGTCGGCGCCGGCGGAATGGGCGTCGTCTACCGTGCGATTGACACGAAGCTTAATCGTCCCGTTGCGATCAAGTTCTTGTCCGACGAGCTCGCAAATCCCACGGCGCGGCGGCGGTTCCAGCGCGAGGCGCAAACCGCGTCCGCGCTCAATCACCCGCACATCGTCACAGTGCACGACGCCGGCGAGCACGAAGGGCGGCAGTACCTCGTCACCGAGCTCGTGGACGGCGGCACGCTGCGCGAGTGGACGCAGGCTGCGACGCGCGGCTGGCGAACGACGATCGAGCTGCTGACGGGCGTGGCGGACGGACTCGCGACCGCCCACGCGGCCGGGATCCTGCACCGCGACATCAAGCCCGAGAACATCTTGATCACGAAGAGCGGCTACGCGAAGCTCGCCGACTTTGGTCTGGCGAAACTCGACGAGCGTGTATCGGACGAAGCCGCGACGGTGACAGAGCTGCGGACGCACCCGGGCGTCATCGCCGGCACGATCGCCTACATGTCGCCCGAGCAGGCTTCAGGCCGGTCGCTCGACGCACGAAGCGACGTGTTCTCCTTCGGTGTCGTGCTGCACGAAGTGCTGTCGGGACAGCGTCCCTTCACGGGTCCGTCCGACGCCGACGTGCTGCACGCGATCATGCATCGTTCGCCCCCGCCGCTGCCAGAGGATCTGCCGCCGTCACTTCGCGCGCTGATCGAGAAAGCGCTCGAAAAAGACCCGGCCGATCGGTATCAGACGATGCGCGACCTGCTCGTCGATCTCCGCCGCATCGCGCGGCACAGCGTCGAGTCGACCGGGGAGCTGGCACCGCTGGCGCCGCGGCGGCGATCACGCTCTTGGCTCGCCGCCGTCGCGTTCCTGGCCGCGCTGCTTGGCGCAGCAGGCGTGTGGATCGTCTCCAGACTCGCGACATCCGCATCGCTGTCGCCGCAACTGTACAGGCAGCTCACGAACTTCGCGGATTCTGCGACGTCCCCTGCGCTGTCGCCGGACGGCCGCATGCTGACGTTCATCCATGGACCAAGCACGTTTGCCGGTCCTGGCCAGATCTACGTCAAGCTCCTGCCCGACGGCGAGCCGGTGCAGCTGACGAGGGACAACCTCGACAAGATGAGCCCGAAGTTCTCGCCCGACGGAGCCAGGATCGGGTACATGGCGGTGGACAATACAGCCGGCGGTTCGTCGATGGATACGTGGGTCGTGCCCGTGTTGGGTGGTCAGCCGCGGCTGCTGCTGACCAACGCGGAAGGCTTGACGTGGATGGAGGATCCGAGCAAAGCCAGCGGCTCGCCGCTGGTGCTGTTTTCCGAGATGACCGGCCGCGGCGCTCAGATGTCGATAGTGTCCTCGACGGAGAGTCGCGCCGGACAACGCACGGTTTATGCGCCGCCGCCCGACGATGGGATGGCGCACGCTCGGTTGCGTCGTCCGACGGCAAATGGGTCATCGTGGTCGAGATGGACGGCCGCTCTTGGCTGCCCTGCCGCGTCGTCCCCTTCGATGGCAGCTCCGCGGGCAGACAGGTCGGACCGTCGCTGGCGCACTGCACCGACGCCGCGTGGACTCCCGACGGAAAGTGGATGTATTTCACCGCGGCGACGAGTACTGGAACGCACACATGGCGGCAGCGTTTCCCGGACGGCGCGCCCGAGCAGGTCACGTTTGGGGTCACGGAGGAAGAGGGCATTCATTTCGCGCCCGACGGCCGCTCGTTCGTCACGTCGATCGGCACCAGTCAGAGCACGGTGTGGATTCACGATGCGCGCGGCGACAGGCAGGTGACGTCGGAAGGCTACGCCTTCTCGCCTTCGATCGCGCCCGATGGAAAGAAGGTGTATTACCTCGTGCGCGTGTTCGGCGCACGAAGCTGGATCTCTGGTGGCCTGTGGGTCACGGATCTGGAGTCTGGACAGCGAGAGCGGCTGCTCCCTGATTTCCTGATGCAGCAGTACAGCATTTCCGTCGACGGCCAACGTGTCGTGTTCGTCGCAGCCGACGCGAACGGGGGCTCTCCGGTGTGGATCGCGTCGTTGAACGGTCGCTCTGCACCGCGCCGGCTCGGGACCGTAGACGCCGTCGCCGCGTACTTCGGCGCGCCGGGCGAAGTCGTCTTCGCGAGCCAGGAAAAGACCCCGTTCATCTATCGCCTCAACGAGCACGGCAGCGGCCCCGAGAAGATCGTTTCGACGCCGATGCTCCTCCCGTTTGCCGTCTCGCCCGACGGACGATGGATAGTGGTTATGGATCCGCGGGAGTGGGGTGCGCTGATGGTGTACCCGGCCGGAAGCGGGTCACCTGTGCGAATCTGCGGCCTCTGCTCGCCACCGCAGGGCACCGATCCGATTCCTCCTCCTCTGAGCTGGTCGCCCGATGGGCGATTCGCCTATTTGAAGTTCTCCGAATCGGTGTACGCGATTCCACTGCCTCCAGGTCAGATGCTGCCGCCGACGCCGGCCTCGGGGTTTCCGTCGAAGGACGCGGTAGCCGCCCTGCCAGGCGCGCGGCTGGTAGCGAACATGCCGGTGTATCCTGGGCCGAATCCGTCGCTCTACGCGTTCACGAAGGTCGCGGCGCAGCGCAACATCTACCGGGTGCCGGTGCCTTGAACGCACGTGCCGAGGTTTTGAGATCGTCTCGACCCGTTTCCGCGGACGCTTCTGGGGCGCGCCGCGAATTCACGGCGAGTTGTTGAAACTGGGTCTTGATATCTGTCAAGCCACGGTCGCGAAGTACATGGTCCGCCGCGGCGCACCACCGTCGCAGACCTGGCGCACGTTCTTGGCGAATCACCGCCAGCAGATCGCGGCGGCCGATTTCTTCGTCGTACCGACCGCAACGTATCGGCTACAGTTCGTACTGATGATCCTCGCTCACGAACGCCGACGGGTCGTGCACGTCGCAGTCACCGATCATCCCACGGCCGCGTGGACGGCGCAACAACTCCGCGAGGCATTTCCATGGGACGACGCGCCGCGGTATCTGCTTCACGATCGCGATACGGCGTTCCACGCATGGGCGACGACAGCGCCGGCGATGGGCATCGACGAAGTTCTCACGGCCGTCCGCTCACCCTGGCAGAACGCCTACGCAGAGCGGCTGATTGGGTCGATTCGCCGGGAATGTCTCGATCACGTCATCATCGGCAATGCGCGCGGGCTGCGTCGCGTCTTGCACGCTTACGTCGAGTACTACCTCAAAGCTCGGACTCACCTGTCGCTCGACAAAGATGCGCCCATCTCGCGACCGGTCGCGTCACCCGCCGACGGTGATATCGTGGCGATTCCCCACCTCGGCGGCCTCCACCACCGCTACGAACGTCGCGCCGCCTAGCACGCGGGGCTCATCCATCCGCCATATTAGGAGTCTCTGCTCAGCCGACGACCGGCGACAGCGCGTACCGTTCGTGCCCAGTCGTTTCGTTGAATGTTTCCAACATGACTCGCACGCCGCGTCGGGCTCGAAAAGGGAGCCACCGTTGATCCGTCTACGCGAACACGGCGGCGCGAATGCGCGCGACTGAGTTTTCAGTAGGGACACCCAATCAAACGCTTCAAGCCAGGCTTCTCGCAGATGCGCGCCTTGTGTGACGATGCCGAGGTGACGCCAATCCACCCGTTCAAGCTCGAACAGCGCGTCACCGAAAGCGACACGAAACGCCAGAGCAACGTGGTCGAGCGCACGCACACCGCGTGCGACGGTACGTTCCTCCACGGGCTCAGGTCCTCGACGTTGCGAGTGCCTGCCGGTTGACCAGTCATCACGTTGAGTCTACGATGAGCGCTCCGGCCGGCCACCCGGACGCACGATGGATCCTGACCGTTGGCGCCAGATCTCCCACCTCTATCACGCTGCCCTTGAATGTGAGCCCGGTGGACGTGAGGGCTTCCTTCGCGATGCCTGCGAGGGGGACGCGGAACTGCGGCGCTCAGTCGAAACGCTGCTCGCGCGCGCGCCTGGTGGCCACGGCATCCTCGAAGCGACGGTGTCGAATGTCGCGGCGCCGGCTCTTGCCAGGCCGCCATTGCCGTCATTGGTCGGACAGCAGATAGGCTCCTACAGAATTGTGTCGCCGCTCGGGGCGGGAGGCATGGGGGAGGTCTATCGCGGACACGATGCGAAGCTCGGACGCGACGTTGCGCTGAAGGTGCTGCCGCGCGATCTGGCTGACGATCCCAATCGACGCGCCCGTATGGTGCGCGAAGCCCGAGCCGCCGCGTCGCTCAATCATCCGAACATCTGCACGATCCACGAAGTCGGCGACGAGGGGGGCCTCACCTACATCGCGATGGAAGCGATCGAGGGCCAGTCGCTCGGCACACGCCTGGCGCAGGGCGCGCTCCCGCTCGACGAGCTCCTGCGCATCGCACTTCAACTCGCCGACGCCCTGGCACACGCCCACGACCAGGGCATCGTGCACCGCGACCTGAAGGCCGCCAACGTCATGATCACGCCGCACGGGCGCGTGAAGGTGTTGGACTTCGGGTTGGCCAAACGGGTCAGGGGAGAGCCGCCAGGCGAGGTCACACGCTCGGCTCTGCCGATCACGCAGCCGCACGCGGTCCTCGGCACATTGCCATACATGTCGCCGGAGCAGCTCCGCGCCGAGGCGGCCGACGCGCGCAGTGATGTCTGGGCACTCGGAGTCATTTTGTACGAGATGGCAACAGGCGCGCGCCCGTTCGACAGGCGGACAGGAGTCGAAGTGAGCTCGGCAATCCTCCGCGAACCACCGCCGCCGCTTCCCCCGCGTGTGCCCGCCGCGCTGCAGACGGTGATCGGCCGCTGTCTGCAGAAGGAGCCGGCGCGGCGATATCAGCGCGCCAGCGAATTGCGGGCGGCCCTTGAAGCGGTGGGAGCCGATCCGGTGGGGCACGCTCCGCCGCAGGGAGTGGCCGCCAGACGGCAGCCGCGGCTGGTCCTCGCGGCGGCGTCATTGTCGGCGGTGCTTGCAGTCGGTGTTGCACTCTGGTGGGCCGGCGAGGGGGGGCGGCAGCGGCGATTTGGTGGTCCCGCAGGGCGCATTCAGTCCATCGCGGTGTTGCCGCTCGAGAACCTGTCGGCGGATCCGGGCGAGGAATACTTTGTGGCAGGCATGCACGAGTCCCTCATAACCGATCTGGCCCGGATCGGACTTCAAAAGGTGGTCGCGAAACCCTCCGCCGATGTGTTCAAGGGGAGCAAGAAACCGCTCCGTGATATCGGGCGAGAGCTGGGCGTCGAGGGATTGGTCACAGGGTCCGTGATCCGCGCCGGCAAACGCGTCCAGATCACGGCACAACTCGTCAACGCGGACACAGGCGTAGTGGTATGGGCGAATCGGTACGAACGCAACGCCGGCGACGTCCTTGCTCTCCAGAACGACGTCGTCGGCGCCATCGCCCGCGAAGTACGCGCCACGCTGACGCCCGCGCAAACAGCTCGGCTCACGACAGCGCGTCCGGTGAATGCCGCCGCCCACGATGCGTATCTGAAGGGGCGGTCCTCGTTGGCGACCTTCGTCAATTCAGCGTTCGAATTGAAACGTCTGGACGCGACGGTCGCGCACTTCGAGCACAGCATCCAGATTGACCCCGCGTATGCGCCGCCGTACGCCGGGTTGAGCCTGGCGTATCTGACTGCGAGTCAAACCAGTCTGCTTCCGCCGAAGGACACGTTTCCAAAAGCCAGGGCCGCCGCCCTGCAGGCCGTACAGCTCGACGACACGCTCTCTGACGGCCATGCGGCGCTCGGCGAAGTCAATACCTGGTACGAGTGGGACTGGGCGGGGGCGGATCGCGAGATTCAGCGGGCACTCCAGTTGAACCCCGACTCGACCGACGCGCTCCGCGCGTCGGAGGTCTTTCTCACTCTCGTGGCGGGCAGGTTCGACGAGGCGGGTCAGACGTCGCAACGAATCCTCAGCCTCGATCCACTGAACCCCTTCTCCCGCATTCAGCCAATCTGGGTGGCGTTCTTCTCCAGGCGATACGACGAGTCGATTCGTCATGCGAACAACCTGCTCGAGGTGTGGCCCGGCAACATCATGGGACCGTATTTTCTTGCCTCGAATTACGCGGTGAAGGGAATGAGCGCAGAGGTCGGGGTCCAATGTGAGAAGGTGATGCAGTTGCTGTCTGGCGCCTACGCGATGCATCTGGTTGGCGAGTGCGCCCGCGCGTATGCCAGCGTTGGACAGGCTGCTCAGGCCCGTCGTCTTCTGCAGACTCTGGAACATCCCCCTCAGGGCGTTTGGCTGGATCCTGCCGTCATGGGCCATGTGTACGGGGCACTTGGCGATCTCGACCGTGCGATGGAGTGGTATCGGAAGGGCTTTGAGCAGCGGTCGCCCCTGATGATTTACATGAAAGCCGGCGTGGCCTGGGATCCCGCCCGCGGCGATCCGCGCTTTCAGGCGATGCTCCGCCAGATGAACTTTCCCGGCTAGGGTCGGTCACCAGCATCGACTCAGGCCTGCACCTCGGTCACCTGGATGACCGCCGTCATCGTGTGGCAGCCACTGGCGGGGAGCGTCCGCCGGTGTGCGTTTGCGTTGCACGTTTCGACGCACAGCATTTCCGGCCACTCCTCGTCTCCGAAGTCGGGCATTGCGCGTGCCTTGTCAATCCAGGGATTCCAGACGACGGTCGAGTCCGAGCCTGTCTTGCTGATGATGATCTGCCTGCGGACGACTGGATCATGGATGACGCAGGCCGCACGGGTGTTCAGGTATATCCGGTCGGCCTCTCCCACGAAGCGTACAGGTTCATCGCCTTGCCGCCGGCGGCTGTACGCGCCGACTTTGTCCAGATACTCGGGGTGCTCCAGCCCCGTCAGCGTCACGCCCCGCACATCGCGCACGCTGAAATAGGTGTGCAGCGCCTCCTCGAAATCGAACGGATCCGGGGCTCTCGAAGTGCACAACGAGGGCACACTGGGGCCGATGCCAATGTGTGCCTTATGGGCACACGCAGTGATATCCTATAGCCAGTGAAGTACTTCGCCTGGGATGATGCGAAGAACGCGAAGCTCAGGAGAGAGCGCGGCATCGGCTTCGAGGACATCGTGTTCCACATCGAGCGGGGCGACCTGCTCGACATCCTGGAACACGTCAAACCCCGACCGTTACGCGGGCCAGCGCATCTTCGTCGTGCGGCGCGAGGACTACGTGTACCCGGTGCCGTTCGTTGAGGACGCGCACACGGTCTTCCTGAAGACGATCATCCCGAGCCGGAAGGCCACGAAGGAGTACCTCGGTGAGGAGTCCGACCATGAAGATTGACGCCGACGAGAAGGAGTTGCTCGACTCCGTCGAGCGAGGGGAATGGAAGGCTGCCAAGGGTGGCAAGCGCGAGCGTGCCCGCTACTCGCGGTACGCCAAGGCCACTTTCCGCAAGGACCGCCGGCTGAACATCCGACTTTCAAGTAAGGACCTGGAGGCGATCCAGAAGCGGGCGCTCGCGGAGGGCCTGCAGTATCAGACGCTGATCTCGAGCTTGCTTCACAAGTACGCGTCCGGCGCCGTACGCATTGGTTACACCGATGGTCTGGGGAGCTTCTCCGACCTCGAGCAAGCGGGGTTCGACCACGGTTGCTGCGGGCCAGCCGACGGGTCGACGGACTGGATGAAGGGTATCGTGACGGTTTTGCCAGACGCCCACTACGAGGTTAAGTCGTTCGCTACCGACGCAGCGGCCAGGGGCACACTGATCACGCGAGTAACGGTCACGGTGTTCATTGGCCAGATGTCGATGATCGACGCCCGGGCCGTCGTCTCTTGTAGGGAAACAGGGTGCCGCGAACGGGGAAGATGCAATGCTGCACGAGTTCGTCACCACATATCGGGACGCGATCATTGCCAAGTCGAGGGGCTGACCGCTCTGCCGTGGCCGACCGCCTCATCCACGGAGCTCGAGAATGGCGTACCGCTATTCTTGACCCAGCTCTCGGAGACGCTCCGACAGGAGCGACCGGCGCTCCGTACTCGCCGACGGCGATCGGATCCACCGCCACGCGCCACGGGCGCGATTTGCTGACGTTGGGCTT
>JAIVJE010000261.1 GCA_020200195.1 Acidobacteriota bacterium
CCGCGTGAGCGTCGCCGTCACCGGCGTTGGCGAACTCTCGAATCACGTTGTAGCTGGCTGAACTCACTAGTTCTTGGTCCTTGGTGCTTGGTCCTTATTCAAGCCAGCACTCGAATCCACATAAGAACCAGGACCAAGGACTAAGGGCCTTCACGTAAGGATCAGGACTACGATTTGTGAATTACCTCACACACCTCGAGGAGCTCGAGCGGCGCGCGGAGCTCGGCGGAGGCGATGACCGGCGCCGGCGCCAGCACGATGCCGGAAAGCTGACGGCACGGGAGCGCATCGAGCTGCTCTTCGACCCCGGTTCGTTTCAGGAAATGGACAAGCTGGTTGCGCACCGGTGCCGCGACTTCGGGATGGACGAGCAGATCGTGCCGGGCGACGGCGTGGTCTCGGGCCATGGACGCGTCGATGGCCGTCCCGTCTACGCATTCGCGCAGGACTTTACCGTGTTCGGCGGCTCGCTCTCGGAGACCAACGCCGGGAAGATCGTCAAGATCATGGATCTCGCGGTCAAGATGGGGGCGCCCGTCGTCGGCCTGAACGACTCGGGCGGTGCCCGGATTCAGGAGGGCGTGCTGTCGCTCGGGGGGTATGCGGACATTTTTCTGCGCAACACGATCGCCTCCGGCGTCATCCCCCAAATCTCGGCCATCATGGGTCCCTGCGCCGGCGGCGCCGTCTACTCGCCCGCGATTACGGACTTCAACATCATGGTCGAAGGCACCAGCTACATGTTCGTCACCGGGCCGGACGTCATCAGAACGGTCACCCACGAGGAGGTCACCAAGGAGGAGCTCGGCGGCGCGATGACCCACAACGCGACGAGCGGTGTCGCGCATTTCGCGGTACCGGATGACCGGGAGTGCCTGCGGCTGATCCGCGAACTCTTGAGCTACCTTCCCGGCAACAACATCGACGATCCGCCGAGGCGCGAGTCGTCTGATCCCGTCGATCGCGAAGACGAGGCGCTCGACCGGCTGGTCCCCGAGTCACCGAATCAGCCCTATGACATGCACGACCTCGTCCACACGATCGCGGACGAGGGTGCATTCCTGGAAGTGCACCGGCACTATGCGCGGAACATCATCGTGGGGTTTGCACGGTTGGGCGGACGGAGCGTCGGCATCGTTGCCAATCAGCCGGCGCATTTGGCCGGCACCCTCGACATCGACGCGTCGGTGAAGGCGGCCCGCTTCGTCCGGTTCTGCGACGCGTTCAACATTCCGCTCGTGACGTTCGAGGACGTGCCCGGGTTTCTGCCGGGCACCCGGCAGGAGTACGGCGGGATCATCCGCCACGGCGCCAAGCTGCTGTACGCCTATGCGGAGGCGACGGTGCCGAAGGTCACCGTCATCACCAGGAAGGCGTATGGCGGCGCGTACTGCGTAATGTCCAGTAAGCACATCAGGACCGACGCGAACTTCGCGTGGCCGACGGCGGAGATCGCCGTGATGGGTCCTGAAGGGGCGGTCAATATTCTCTACAGGCGCGAGCTGGAGACCGCGGCGGACCCGGCGGCGCTCAGGGCACAGCGCGTCGCGGAGTTCAGGGAGAAATTCGCGAATCCATACATCGCAGCGGAGCGCGGCTTCGTCGACGAGGTGATCCGGCCACGGCAGACGCGCGCCAAACTGATTGCGTCGTTGACCGTTCTGGAGTCCAAACGAGACAAGAACCCCGCGAGGAAGCACGGAAATATCCCGCTGTGAAACTGGTAAGATAGTTGCAGAGTTCGCCCGCCTCCGGACTCTGCGCCTCATGAAAATCCTAATCGCCAATCGCGGCGAGATTGCCGTACGGATCATGCGTGCGTGCCGCGAGATGGGACTGCCAACGGTCGCGGTGTACTCCGACTGCGATCGCGACGCGCCGCACGTGCGCGCGGCTGACCAGGCGATGCACATCGGTCCGAGCGAGGCGTCGCGCAGTTACCTCCGGATCGACGCCATCGTGGACGCGGCGCGGCGGGCGGGCGCTGACGCCGTCCACCCGGGCTACGGCTTTCTGGCGGAGCACCCCGGGTTCGCGCGGGCGTGCGGCGAGGCGGGCCTGACGTTCATCGGCCCGACGCCTGAGGCGATCGCGTTGATGGGCAGCAAAACCGCGGCGCGCGCCGAAGCCATCAAGGCCGGCGTTCCTGTGGTTCCCGGGACCGAGCGGCCTTTCGATGCGAGTGCGTCAGACCCACAGATCGCGCGCGCCGCTGAGGGGATCGGCTATCCGTTGCTCGTCAAGGCCGTGGCGGGCGGCTATCTCGAGCGTCGTCTCGTGCGGCCGCGGCACGTGGAAATCCAGCTGCTCGGCGATCACCACGCCACTATCGTGCCGTTCGTCGAGCGCGAGTGTTCCATTCAGCGGCGGCACCAGAAGGTGGTCGAGGAATCGCCTTCGATCGCCGTCAACGGCACGTTGCGCGCGCGGCTTGCCGAGGCGGCCGCATCCGTGGCGGGTGCCGTCGGTTACACGAGCGCGGGAACGGTCGAGTTCCTCCTGGACGAGGACGGTTCCTTCTATTTCCTGGAGATGAATACCCGGCTCCAAGTCGAGCATCCGGTCACGGAGATGGTGACGAGCGTGGATCTCGTCCAGTGGCAGATCCGGATCGCCAGGGGTGAACGCCTGGAGATCGATCCCGTCACCGCCCTGACGCCGCACGGCCACGCCATCGAGTGCCGGATTTACGCCGAAGATCCCGATCAGGGGTTCATGCCGTCACCGGGGCTGATTCGCGGGCTCAGGCCCGCTGCGGGGCCCGGCGTTCGCGATGACGCGGGCGTGGCTGCCGGCTACACGGTACCGGTGCACTACGACTCGATGATCTCGAAGCTGATCGCCTGGGGTGCCACCCGCGACCACGCGATCGCGCGAATGTCGAGGGCGCTGCGTGAATACCAGGTCCTCGGAATCCGGACCACGATTCCGTTCTTCCTGTGGCTGATGCGACAGGCGGAGTATCGCGCGGGTGCGTACGACACGACGTACCTCGATCGGCTGCTGGTTGAACGCCAGGGGCAGAGCTTCAGCGAGCTGGACGCCGGGGAGCAGCAACTTGCGGCGATGGCCGCGGCTCTCGACGCGTACATGCGAGCGGGGGGCGGGTCAGATGGGCCGCCGGCGGCTGCGAGCCGCAACGGCTGGAAACAGGCGGCGCGCCGTGAGAC
>JAIVJE010000262.1 GCA_020200195.1 Acidobacteriota bacterium
GGGCGTTCGACCCGTCGGGGTCGCTGAGCCCAGGCGATCTCGGCGGGTCGTGCGAGTCACGGGATGACATCCGACGAACGCCAGCGCTTGGCATTGCCGCGTTCCCTCCCGACCGTCACTTGCGCTTCCATCGTCCTGGCGATCGGGATAGCAACCGATTCTTCGCGGTCTTGAAGCGCAAGAACGCGATCATCGGTTATCCATACGACGAACGGATTCCGGTCAAGCCGGGCCGGCGCGACGCTTGAGGCACCGCCGGGGCTTGGGAGTTGTAGGGTCGGCCGCCGAAGCCGCTCGTCCCGGTTGCCGATCCCCCTACGAGACGGTGCCGCCCAGCGCAGAGCGGCCGGGCAGCGCCGTCCGTTGACGGGCGGCGTCGCGCCGGATCGCCCGGTAGACCGTCGAGCGCGTGACGCCGAACAGGTCGCCGAGCTCGGCCACGCTGTGCTCGCCGGCACGATGTAGCGCGACCAGGTGGGGCTCCTGACGGACGTTGAGCTTGGGCTGCTTACCCCGCAGGCGGCCCTTGGCCTCGGTCACCCGCATGCCCTCACGTGTCCGCAGGCGGATGACCCGCGGAGGCGCCGCATGCGGGACTTCCCCGACGAGCCTCCAGGACAAACCGCGGATGGGTAGTCGTACCCTCGCGGCACCTGGCGCAGGCGACGCACCACGCGTCCCGGAAGTGGTTCCTCCTGCGGGACCCCGGTCGTCGTTTCTCATGCGGGACGGTCATCGAGCATGACACTTGTTAGTGAAAGCGCGAAGCCGGCGAAATCGGCGACAGATCAACCGCAATTGGAGGACCGTCGCAAGGCGGGCCCGGATCAGGTGAACCAATCGTTACCGGCCGCGATTTCGCCCGGCTCGGGCGCGACGCGCCGAAAGTGTCCGCCTTCGAAGATGATCGGACCGACGAGCACTCCGGCCTGGGTCAGGCGATCCAGCGCGCTTCTGGTGTCGACGGCGTCACGGGCAAGCTGGACCTGTTCGCGAGACTCGGTGATCTGCTTCACGCCGGGGAACCGCTGGTAGGAGCTCTCCATGATGGAGCGCCGGGAGTCCTGGCACTTCTGCACGCCGCGGGGGTCTCGGGTCGATCCACAGATGTACTGCTCGTCGCGAACCTCCGAGTTGCCGTAGGTGACCTGGCGCTCGGTCATGGCCTGGGCCCGGAGGTAGAGCAGGGGCACATAGACGGTCCACGCCTCCAAGGCGAGGTCGGGATTGCTGCCGACCGTGTCAAGGTTCGCTCCCAGGCGCCCCAGGACCCGTGCCGAGTCATCGATGAGGCGAACGAGGCGGTTTTCCTCGACGGGATCGTTCGGGTCCGGGTCGTACGCCTCGTACGTGGACTGAAAGCCTTCAAGATCGCCCCGGAACTCGTTCACAGCCAGGAGATTGAGCGTGTCGAGAATGTCCTCGCGCATCGACCTAATGGCCGCCAGGATGAGCTCGCGGTCGTGTTCGCGCTCACGATCGTCCCGGCCGACCTGGAGGTAGTTGAGAAATGCCGATCCAGCGGAGAAGGCGATCTGGCCTGCGGTGAGCCAGTTGAAAGCCATGGTGTCCTCGCTTCCTTATCAGCGTCGAGTCGACGCGCGACCTCAGCCGCCGTGGCTCCACGAGCGACGTTGACCGTCGAGCGAAGCGGCGCCGATGCTGCGATTACCCTCCCTTCGAGGGTTGTCTTCCGACCCGAGCGCTTCGGCGCCTGAACGGTTGGGGGCGTGACGCGTCGGGGTCGAGCGCCGTCGTCTCGGGGCGTCATCGTCCGGTCCCGCCCTTTCGGGCCCGTGGCGTACCACGTTATCGGCCACACAGATGCTGCGTCACGGTGCGCGAGTTCGGATTCGGCACCAGCGTGATGAGGTCGGAGTTCCTCCCAACCCAGAAGACAGCGGTGCGCACCTGTTCGGCGGCCAGGACGCGCAGTTGCACACGCAGTGTCTCGTGAAGAGGGTTGTTGTGGGGGACGAGTAGGTCCATGAGCAGCTGCCGGTTGTTGTTCGAGTTCTTGTTCGCCACCACATACGTCAGAAGCGGAAGCACGGGGAGGCTGCTGCCGTCGGACCTCAGGAGCTCGCGTGAGCCGGTGATCGCAAGGCGCGTGTACACCTTGTATGTGTCCCAGTAGGCGTCGTCGGGACCGAACCGCGGGTAGGCGACCGGGATGAGGTAATCGACCTCATCGAACATGCACATCCTGCCTGCGCAGACGAGCGCCTCCTTGCGCGCCGTGTAGACCGCGTTGTCCGCCCGCCCGCGGCTGTCCGGGACGAGCGTTCCGTAGAAGGCGAGCTTGGCCTTCGGGAACTTGGCGCGGGCCGCCGCAGCACGGATTCTGAACGCCCTGACCAGGTCGTCCTGGATGTCCGGGCGACAATGGAAATTCGAGGGGTGCGGCTTCTCGATGTCCATGATGACGATCCCGGCCGTCTGGCTGCTGACGTCGCGGTTTCTCTCCAGAAAGTGCTCGATCCGAGCTTCGACTTCGGGTTGCGTCTTGACCAGAAACGCAGGGAGGTCATCCGTCTTCGGCGCTCCGATGCCGAGAAAGACGTGCCCGGAGATCGTGATCACCGTGTCCACGCCGGCCCGTGCCCCACACGAGGTGGGCTGCGTGTACCACTCGTTTTGTGCGGAGATCAGGATCTCGGGACGGCGTGGTACCGGCACCTTCAGCCGCCTCGGCCCGTGCCTGGTCCGACGTCCAGCACGCCCGCTGGAACGCGCAATAGCGACGTGACCACCAGGAAAAGCACGCACGTCCGACGCCAACGCATGCCGGCTCCCTTCCGCCGTTCTACCGAGTCTACAGGAGCGGATCATTTCGTCGAGCGCCGACGCGTTCGCGGCGTGTGTCGATGCGTTCGTGGCGTCGTGGTCGGCGCGCGGGTTCAGCTGGTCACCATCGAAACACCACCGGCGTCCTAAACGACTCTTGGACGTGCTGGGCATCCGGCGTGGGAAGCCGGCTCCGACGAGGTCGATCGGGTCGTGGGAGAACTCGTCGCAACCGGCTTGATGCGATGAAGGAGCGCAGATCCGCTCCCGCGTGACGGGCTGGAGAATCACCAGCCGGCGCCGAGCGAGGAGGTGCCCAATCGGTGCCCGCTCCGATGGTCGTCTACGAGTTGCCGGGTTGCGGAGAACGTACATGTATAC
>JAIVJE010000020.1 GCA_020200195.1 Acidobacteriota bacterium
ATTCTACACTGCGTGCGGCCGACGCTGGAGGATCTCACGAGACGCGGATGCGCGCGGATCGTCACGGATTGAGCCGGCCCTGCAGCGATAAGACCGGTCGGGACGGCGACCTGCCGCGCCTGGCTGCCGCCAGGCAGCAGGTCGCAATCTCCGCCGTGATCCGTCCTATCCGCGTCCCGTTAGTTACGTCTCCCGACCGGTTTTCCGAGACTCAAACCCGCGAATCGACAGGCGGTATAATCAAGGCTTACCCATCATGAGCAGCGACACTTCTGCGGCACCGGGATCGGTCCGCGATAACGCGCCGTCCGTCGATTTCATCCGCGCGATTGTCAAGGAGGATCTGGCGTCGGGCAAGCATGGCGCCCGTGTGGCCACGCGGTTTCCGCCGGAGCCGAACGGCTACCTCCACATCGGGCATGCGAAATCGATTTGCCTGAACTTCGGCGTCGCCGCCGAATTCGGTGGGACCTGCAACCTGCGTTTCGATGATACGAATCCGACGAAGGAAGACGTCGAGTACGTCGATTCCATCAAAGACGATGTCCGGTGGCTGGGTTTCCAGTGGAACGGCGACCCGCGCTATGCGTCCGACTACTTCGGCACGCTGTTCGCGTACGCCTGTCACTTGATTCGACATGGCAAGGCGTACGTCGACAGCCTGTCGGCGGACGAGATGCGCGAGTACCGGGGCACGCTGACGCAGCCCGGCCGGAACAGTCCGTACCGGTTGCGGACGGTCGAGGAAAACCTCGATCTGTTCCAGCAGATGCGCGCGGGAGCATTTCCGGACGCCACGCACGTGCTGCGCGCGAAGATCGACATGGGTTCGCCGAACATCAACATGCGCGACCCGGTGTTGTACCGGATACGCCGCGCCCATCACCATCGCACTGGAGACGCCTGGCCCATCTACCCGATGTACGATTTCGCGCACCCGCCGTCGGATGCGCTGGAAGAGATCACGCACTCGCTCTGCACGCTGGAGTTCGAAGATCACCGGCCGCTCTATGAGTGGCTATACGGTCATGAGCAAGCGGAAGCTGCTCGAGCTCGTCGAGGGACGTCACGTCCGCGGTTGGGACGACCCACGCATGCCCACCATCGTCGGCATGCGCCGGCGAGGGTACACGCCCGAGGCAATCCGAAACTTCTGCGACCGCATCGGTGTCGCCAAGCGGGAAAACGTCGTCGATGTCGCGTTGCTCGAGCACGCGGTGCGGGAGGACCTGAACGCGCACTCGCCACGCGTCATGGGGGTCCTCGACCCGGTGCGTGTCGTGATCGAGAACTATCCGGAAGACGGGGTGGAGGAATTCGAGGTCATCAACAACCCGGAGGATCCCGCCGCGGGCATGCGCCGCGTGCCGTTCTCGCGCGTCCTCTACATCGAGCGGGACGACTTCCGCGAGGATCCGCCGAAGAAGTTTTTCCGCCTCGCGCCAGGACGCGAGGTGCGCCTGCGCGGCGCGTATTTCATCACCTGCACGAGCGTTCTCAAGGACGCGGTGACTGGAGCGATCTCCGAACTGCGCTGCGCCTACGATCCCGCCACACGCGGGGGTAATGCACCCGACAACCGCAAGGTCAAAGCCACGCTGCACTGGGTCTCCGCCGCGCACGCACTGGATGTCGAGGTCAGGCTGTACGAGCGTCTGTTTACCAGCGAAACACCGGACGCGTCGGGTGACTACAAGGCCGATCTCAATCCCGCGTCGTTGGAGGAGCTTCGCGATTGCAAGCTCGAGCCGAGTGTTGGAGCGGCGGCGCCTGGAATGCGCTATCAGTTCGAGCGGCTCGGCTACTTCTGCGTGGATCCCGATTCCACGGGCGGTCAGCTGATCTTCAACCGGACGGTCACGCTGAAGGACACTGGGAAGAAACAGTAGTCCTTGGTCCTTGGTGCTTGTGCCGGCGCTTGCAGGACCAAGGACGAACGACTAAGAACTAGTCGAATATCCCATCCTCAATTTGCCCCACGAGTTCGGTGAGGCTTCGGACGCGCGGGCAGTCGATCCCTTCATATAGTCCCGCCTGGTCCAGCAGCACACCGCGGATGCCTGCGTTGCGCGCACCGACGACATCCACTTCATACAGATCTCCGACGTGAATGGTAGTCTCCCGTCTGGCGCGGCTGCGTTCCAGCGCGGCCTCGAACAGGCGTGGATCCGGTTTTTCCACACCGAGATCGCACGAGTCGAGCACGCAGTCGAGGTGCGCCGCGAGACCCAGGCGCGCGACGTGTGCGCACAGTGTGCCGTTCGCATTGGAGACGATGGTGAGCGCCAGTCCGTGCGCGCGAAGCGTTGTGAGCGCCGGCAGAACGTCCGGGGGAACGAGCTCCCAGAGGTTGTGTGCGCGGTGGTAAATCTGCAGATCGTCGAGCGCGGCCTGGGTGTCAGCTGACAGCGGGATTCCCGCCGTCGTCAGGATCGAATTGAAGTACAACCAGCCGCGGCTGACATCATTCGTGACCTGGATGGTTTTCGTCACGTCCAGGTCGCGCTTGGCGAGCGGCTCGGCGGCTGCGAGCGCCTCCGGCGTCACCGACACGCCGTGCCTCGCAAGCGCCTCGGCGATGCGGGTCCAGTTCGGAAACATCAGAACGCCGCCGGCATCCAGAAAAACGGTTTCGAGCATCTCATCCTTATTATGGAGGCGCAGTTGTGTGGGCTTACACGTCCGGCTGAAGCGGTAACAATATACTTGACTTACCACGCGGGTTTCGGTAGACTTCACTCATGGCGACCGAAACTGCACCCAAAACCCTGCAACAGGCCATCCTATTTTTTGCCGATTACGACAACTGCCATAAGGCTGTCTCCGCAATTCGCTGGCCGGCTGGCGTCGTTCGCTGCCCGCATTGCGACTCCGACCGCGTGACCTACCTTGAGAACGCGCGCCGCTGGAAGTGCTACGGGAAGCACGCTAAGGCTCAGTTCTCCCTCAAGGTCGGAACCATTTTCGAGGATTCCGCCATCAGCCTTGAGAAATGGCTGCCAGCACTGTGGCTGCTCACCAACTGCAAGAACGGCATCAGCAGCTACGAACTGGCGCGTGCGCTCGGCGTGACTCAAAAGACCGCGTGGTTCATGCTCTCGCGGCTCCGTCTCGCGCTGCAGGCTGAGGACGCCGGGAAGATTCGCGGCGACGTCGAAGTTGATGAAACCTTCATCGGCGGCAAGGCCCGCAACATGCACAAGGCGAAGCGGGATCGCCTTGGTATCTCGCAAAGCCGGTCGATGATCGGGAAGGTCGCCGTGATGGGTCTGCTCGAACGGCACAGTGATGCGGGCAGTCAGGTACGGGTCGGCGTCATTGCGAACCGTCGCAAGCATCAGCTGGAACAGACCATTGGTGATCATGTCGATCTCGGCTCGACCATCTACACCGATGCGCTCCGCTCGTATGACCGTATGGCGCAGCATGGCTACGTCCATCACGTCATCGACCACGCCGAAGCCTACGTGGACGGACAGGTCCACACCAACGGACTGGAGAACTTCTGGAGCCTCCTGAAACGTGCGCTGAAGGGCACCTACGTATCGGTCGAACCGTTCCATCTGTTTCGCTACCTTGACGAACAAGCCTACCGTTTCAACAATCGCAAGATGACTGACGCGGCACGCCTCGTTGCGGCCCTGCGAGGCGTGCTCGGCAAGCGTCTCACCTATTCCGCACTCACCGGCTCGGAGGTGCCACAAACGTGCTGAAAAAGCCCTCCCGCAACTCAGACGTGGTAGACGTGCCAGCCGATAATCCTGTGGGCACGATGGATCGATTTACTAGAGGGTTGCAGCGCGTACTTTCCTCTCCAAAGCCGAGAAAGAAACGGCGCATTCGGCGACGACCTCACTCGCCGTAATCTCTGTTCATGGTGTTTGGCGCGATCACATGTAAAGTCACGCCGATTGCCAGTTGGGATTCGGACGGACTCGTTGACTCCGGGGCCAGCAAGGGTTCCGTTGCGATACAGACATCGGTTATCAGAGAGTCGTCCTCCAAGAGGCAGTAAAAATGCTCACTCGGCTTTCCGGCTCTGTCATCGGCTCCACGCGCTTCTTTTGCCTCATGTGGAATGCGAAGCGCGTCAAACAGTGTTTTTAGACGATTGTCTAGGTCGCCACCGTTTGGGTTTATCACCGAGCCTGGTCTACCGGGGCGC
Organism: Acidobacteriota bacterium; assembly: GCA_020200195.1. GTDB lineage: Bacteria > Acidobacteriota > Vicinamibacteria > Vicinamibacterales > 2-12-FULL-66-21 > JAIVJE01. Next base: position 4,166 of record JAIVJE010000020.1, read on the forward strand.
ATCCACTTAATGTCGAGCCTGCACCCCAAACCGTTTCGCCGGGTCGCCAAAGGCACAAACCAGTAGTTCTCCAGTCCGTCAAGCCAAACCATCTCATGCATGGCATCGTGATCAGGTGGAGATGCAATACGACCACCCGTTACACGGAACGCATAGAACGGCTGCCGCTGGTTGATAATTTTTTCCAGCAGCGGCTCGGTCTTCCAGAGCCGCTCAAGCTGAGGGTTGAACTTGCCCCGTAGATAGTGTTTTTCCTTGCTTCGCGTGTTGCTCTGAGTACACGCGGGCAAGTCCCCTTGGTAGTGCAGCGTGAATTTCACAGCAGACTCACCAACAATCTCAGCCGCATCCGGCCATTCTCTGTAACAGCTTTCCCGGACATCCATGTCCGGCCTTCACGTTTTCTCTATACTTGTCACCCGGCCAGTCCGGGCTTAGCGGTAACTCCCTAAACGCTACCGAAAGGGGTAACGGTTAGTCAAGTATGTTGTTACCGCTTTAGCCGGACTCGTAAGCCAAGCAAAGGCGGCCAGCCTGGGGGCTTCGGGGTCTAATGTAATGAGGCCCCCTATATGCGCCATCTGATCATTCTTCTTGCACCGCTTGTCGCGATCAGCCTGCCGGCGGCGCCCGCTGAGGCCTGCACCTGCATGGAGAGTGGGCCGGTTTGTCAGGCCTACTGGGCGGCTTCGGCCGTCTTTCTTGGCCGGGTCGAGTCGGTCGCGGCCGCCAAGGGGAATCGCCTGTCGCGCGTGGTGCAATTCAGGCTGGTGGAGCCATTCCAGGGTATGCCCCTTCAGGCGGGGACGGCGGTCAAAGTCCACACGGGTGCGGGTGGCGGCGACTGCGGATACCCGTTCAAGGAAGGCCGGGAGTATCTCGTCTATGCCAGACGCGACCAAGGCACGGATCGTCTGACCGCGAACATCTGCTCACGTACGCGGCCGGCCGACAGGGCCGCCGAGGATCTCGCCTACGCACGCGCGGCAGGTTCCAAAGCGCCACTCGTAGGGCGCATCACCGGAGACGTCCGTCTGATATCACGCCGCCTGGTGAAAACTCGCGCCGCGGAACCAGTGCCGATGCCGGGTGTCCCGGTATTTCTCGAACGGGACGGATCCTCGGTTCGCATGGTGAGCGACGACCGCGGACGTCTCTCCCTCGACGGGCTCGCGCCGGGACGCTACACCGTCCGGGCAGAGTTGCCACAGGGATACTACTCGGAGATCTCTCCGGCCGTCGTCGAACTGGTCGATGCCAGAGGTTGCGCCGAGGTGACCGTCAACGTACTCCATGACGGGCGTGTGTCTGGCCGCGTCGTCGAGTCATCCGGACGTGGAGTCGCAGGTCTGACCGTCGAACTGACGGTGGCCGCGGGCATCGACCAGCCATCGAGTGCCGATCGGATTCGCACGCTGAGCCGTGGCGACGGCACCTACGAGCTGGCCAAGATCCCGCCGGGCCGCTATGTCGTCGGGATCAACACGCAGCAGGATGCGGAGGGTCGAACACGTGACCCCATCGTCCTGCACCCAGGTGTCGATCGCGTAACGGACGCGACAATCGTGACGCTGCGCGGAGGACAGCGAATCGCGCTGGCGGATTTCGTGCTCCCTCGGGCGCTGACTTACGCGCCGATCAGCGGCGTCGTGCTGGAGACGGACGGCACGCCGGCTTCCGGGGCACGTGTCCAGCTGAAGGGTGTTTCGGAGAACGATTACATCCTGACCGAAGCGGCGGTGACGGACCCGTCTGGCCGGTTCACGCTGGCCGGGTTGGGGGGCACGCAGTACAAGATCTTCGCAGAGCGAAGCCGGAACAGCGGCCGTGGTCTTCATCTCGACTCGTCTGATCCTGTGCAGGTGACCGCAGGACCTGGACTTTCACCCGTCAGGCTGACGCTGCGGCGACGTTGACGTTATTGATTGCACCGCCCGCCCGGCCCAGCTGATTGATGCGATCGCGGAGGGACCGGGTAAAGCGATCCGCGTCGGAATCATCAGCGCCACTGGCCACGAGGGCCATTCTGAGCTGCGCGTCGCTGATGCGCCCGAGATAGCGATACAGCCACTCGACGTGCTCAGTCGTGATGCCGTCGGCCACATCGGCCGTCCGCTGACCTCCGTAGCCGAACGTCACGGTACCGGCGTCCACGGCGGCGACGAATTCCGGCGTCTGCGCTTCGAAGCCTGCGGGATCCCAGTGTCCGCGCGTGACGATGGTATTGCCCCAGCGGCCCATCGACCCGCCCCAGTCGGTGATGAGGTAGCGCGCCTCCCGCCGCCACCGCGACACGCGATGCTCGAAGATTGCGGTGTTCGATCCCCGCGCCACATCACGCCGGTCTTTTGTGTCCCAGTCCGACAGGAGCATGACCAGGATCTTGAGGCCCTGCAGCTCCCTGGCGCCGACGAAAGGATTGTCGTTCCAGGCCCAGCTGTGTTCCTCGAACATTTTCTTGACGTCCGGATCGTCCAGCTCGAAACGTGCGTCAGCGAAACGGCACTGCTCGTCGATGCATTCTTTGGCACGCTGGAGACCGCTGGCTCCCTCGATGGTTCCGGATGCGACGAAGTACGTACTCTCCGCGAAATAGCCGCAGGCCCATACGAGACGCACCGCGAAGTTCTCGGAACGCACCTCGTGGCCCCATTTCACCCGCCAGCGGCGGTCTCGCGCGTCCCTGACCGACACGCACGGCTGCGATCCGCTCAAATGCTCTTCGAGGAACGTAAACGGAGGTGCCGGCGCTCCACCGGGTCCTCCTGGGCCCGCCGACATGTCCAGCCGCTCGGCGTCGCCGGGATCACGCCACAGGACGTGCTTCGACGCGGCAAGCGGCCGCGGGCCGGCCCGCCTGATCAAGTAGACGCCGATCGCTCGCCAGATCAGCTGCACGCAGATGACCCCGACGGCTATCCCGGCGATTCCGATGACACCGTAGAGGATGGTTTCCCCGATGCTCAACTTAAACTTCTTTCCCCGCTGGAGAGTCTAAATGAATCACGATGCGCATCTTGAGAGGCTTGTCGGCAAGGACCTTTCGCTGTGGATGCGTAGCCGGCGTGTACGAGACGTACAATGGAGACATTGTCGGAATCATTGACGCGCACGCACCGTCGTGCGCGGATTCCGCGCACGCATTCGGGAAAGTCGTTCCCCTCACATCCCCGGCCCCTCCGTTCGCGCCTGACAATATCCCGAAGACTCCCCGCCCACATTAAGCTCGCCTGCGCGACGCGCGTCCAAGGCCCAAGCACCAAGGACCAAGGACTACACTAAACGCCCGATGAAGATTGGCACCTGGAACGTCAATGGCATCCGCGCGCGGCATTCGCAGGTCCAGGAATGGATCGCACGCGAGCGGCCGGACGTGGTCTGCCTGCAGGAAATCAAGGCCTCGTCCGATCAGGTGCCCGCGGCGCTGTGCGAGATGGAAGGGTACTGGTGCTACTGGCATGGTGCGAAGGGCTACTCGGGGGTTGCCTTGCACGTCAGCATAGCCCTGGCCGTCACGCGCCCCACTTTCACGCACCCGGCCTTCGACTACGAGCACCGGATCGTCATCGCGGAGCTGCCGGGCGTGACGGTCGCATCCGTGTACGTCCCCAACGGCGGCAAGGACTTCCCGGCGAAAATGGGTTTCCTCGCGGCGCTCGAGCAGTTCGTGACCGGCGTGCAGGCGGACGGGCGGCCGGTTCTCATCTGCGGGGACCTCAACATCGCGCGCACACCGATGGACGTGCATCCGAAGGAGCGCAAGCCCCGCGCCATCGGACAGCTTCCGGAGGAGCGCGAACAGCTCGAGCGGATCATCAGCCGTGGCCTGGTGGATGTCGGTCGAGCGCGCGAGCCCGACAATGATCAGATGTTCACGTGGTGGGCCCCCTGGCGGAACATGCGCGAGCGGAACATCGGATGGCGGCTCGACTATTTCCTCGGCAGTGAGTCTGTCTACGCCGGCGTCCAGAGCTGTGTCGTGCAGAAGGACGTAGGCACCAGTGACCATGCGCCGGTCATGGCGGTCTTTGATCTTTGATTTTTGAAGTTCTTAGTCCTTCGTCCTTGGTCCTGTCGGGTGTCCGTTTCGGTTACGCCGATTACAAATCTGGCGTGGGTCAAAGTGTGAAGGCATGGAAGGAGGCATAAAAATGTCCTGTGACGCGGGCGTGGGATTTGCTTTGGTGGAGGGTCCGTCATGTCCGATCGGGATACCTTCGGTCCACGCCTTCGCCGCGAACGAGAACGTCGCGGTATCACTCTGGACACAATCGCCACCCTGACCAAGGTCAGTGCCGACCTTTGGGATGGTCTCGAGCGCAATGATTTTTCGCGGTGGCCCTCCGGAATCTTCGCGCGTGCGTTCGTGCGGGATTACGCGCGGGCGGTGGGGCTCGACGCCGACGAGATCGTCGACGAGTTCTGCCGGCTGTTTCCTGTCGGCGACCGTCGCACGTCCCGGGTCATCAAACGGAAGGCCGAGTTGATCGGCGTCGCGACTTCCTACTCCGACGAGAACCTGCCGCCGGAAGGTGACCGCCGTGCGTCCGGGCGTCAGGATGATCGCCGCTTTTTCTCGATGAAAATCGCGCCGCGGACCCTGGCGGTCGTCCTCGACTTGTCGTGCACGTTGCTGTCGGCCGCCGGTGTGGCAACACTGTTTCACACCAGCTTCTGGGGATCCGCCGGCGTTGTCGGCATCGTCTATTACAGTGTCTCCACGATGACAGCTGGCGCGTCGCTCGGAAACCGCGGCGTCGAGATTCTCCGGCAGTGGATGCCGGGCCTGTCACAGTCGCTGCTCGCGAGCCGCTAGGGCGCCATCGAACGCCCGTGCGGAACCAACCGTGCGGAACTCCCCGTGCGGCACCAATCGTGCGGAACCGCGTGATCCGGTGTCTAAGTTTTCAGAACACCGTATGAGTCGGCGGTTGCTCCTCGCACTCCCTTCGGTCCTCACGAGCAGGTCATCCATGACACGAATGTTTCTTTCGTCCCTGTTCATCGTGTGTGCGTTTGCCACCTCCGCCTTCCCCGGTGAGCCGCAGCCGGCGGCGCGCGCTGGCGCGCTGACCGTCGTCAGCGCCGGTCCGACTGGCGAAACGGCGAGTCTTGCGGAAGCGAACGAGATCCGCGTTGTGTTCTCGGAGCCGATGGTGACGTTGGGGCGCATTCCCACGCCGGTGCGCGCCGAGTTCTTCCGAGTGGCACCGGCCGTGGCCGGCACCTTCCGGTGGTCGGGTGCGACCATGCTGATCTTCACGCCCGACCCGAAGAGGCCGCTGCCATATGCGACGCGTTACGAAGTGACCGTCGATACCACCGCGACGGCCGTCAGGGGACGCCGGCTCGCACAACCGTATCGATTCAGTTTCACGACGCCGACCGTCAAGCTTTTGCAGACCAACTGGTACCGGCGCGGCGGCCGCGCGGGTGCCCAAATGGTCGTCCTGCTCCGGTTCAATCAACCCGTGCGATCCGCGGATGTCGCGGCGCATGTGTCGGCCCGATTCGAACCGCATCAGTGGGACCCGCCGATCCTGGCGCCGAACATCGGAGCGTGCCGTCTCCTGCCGGCGACCGCACGCCCGCGGAGGAACAGACGTTCACGATCCAGGCGGAGCCGGCCTTCTTCATCAATGGATTCGACTGCTCCACTCGATGCGATCCGGACCGCTGGAATCCTGTTCTGCTGCGAAGCGCCGTGAAGGTGGCCGACTTTGCGGCGGCCTCCAAGGCGGTGGACATCACATCTGCCACGGCCACTCCCGTACCCAAGCTCTCCACGCCGAAGCCGCGTCGTCTCTACGAAGGAGATCAGGGAGCCGCACTGACGCTCGAGGACGCGGGCTTCAATGCTCAGCCGCCCGCTCGAACGTACGCGGTCACGGTCGCCGCGGACCTGAAGTCGACCGACGGCCAGACCCTTGGGTACACGTGGCTCGGTGTCGTCGAGAACTGGCGTCAGCAACCCTTCACCAGCTTCGGCGATGGACATGGTGTGTGGGAAAAGGGTGGCGGAAGCGTCTTGCCGTTCTACTCGCGAAATTTTCGCGATGTCACGCAGTGGGCGGCCCCGATTGCTCCGAACGAACTGATGCCGAGAGTGCTCAGCCTCCAGCCGCGCTTCAACGCCACACCGGACGGACCGGGAATAGCCCGGCGCCTGGCGGTGACGCCCGATCGAGTTCAGTCGCATGGCCTCGACCTCTCGAGCGCGGTTTCCTCCTTGGGGAACGGGTTGATCTGGACAGCCGTTCGCGAGGGCACGCCGATCGAGAAGGCGCGCACGACGTTCCAGAACCGCGTGCGCGCGTCGGTTGTTCAGGTTACGAATCTGGGGATCACCGTCAAGGACAGTCCGCGCAACACGCTCGTCTTCGTGACGCGACTGGACACGGGCGCGCCCGTACCGGGCGCCAAAGTGTCGATCGTACAGCTGGACAACAGCATTGCGTGGACCGGTACGAGCGGCGACGACGGCGTCGCGATCGCGCCGGACACGCCGATTCGCGAACCGCAGGGTTGGTGGCGCTTCTCTTACTTAGTCACGGCCGAGAAAGATGGTGACGTCGCCTACGCCGGCAGCGACTGGAATGAGGGCGTACTGCCCTGGGACTTCGATCTTCGGTTCAACCTGCTCGAAGCCGAGCCGCTACTGCGCGGGACGGTATTCACCGATCGCGGCGTGTACCGTCTCGGCGAGGAAGTGCACTTCAAGTCAATCCTGCGACACAACACGCCGAGCGGCGCGCGGCTGCTTCCCGCTGGCACCCCGGTGTGGATGACGGTCCGAGATAGCCAGGACCGGGTGGTCGATGGGCGGACGGTGACGGTCGGCGCGTGGAGCAGCGCTGACTGGACAGTCACCCTGCCGTCGGATGGAGCGCTCGGCAATTATTCGGTGCAGGCGGTGCTCGAGAGCGACAGGCCCAAGCCGGGCACACGGTCGCCGTCGCAGCGCGGTGAGGACCCCAGTGCGGACGCGGATCAACGGGCGCCTTACCACAAGGTCGTCAACGCTTCCTTTCTCGTTGCCGCCTACCGGCGCCCGGACTTTCGCGTTGACGTCACGCTGACGGCGGCTCATGCCATCGCGGGCGCGCCCCTCAAAGGCGTCGTGTCGTCTCGCTATCTCTTCGGCGCTCCGATGGGTGCGAGGCCGGCCAACTGGGTGCTCTCGAAAACACCGCTCGGTGATGCGCCCGCCGTCGTGCGCGAGCGATTCCCCGATGACCGCTGGCTGTTCGTCGGATGGTCTGAGCAATCCACGCCCGAGTCGGGGGAGGTTCGCCGCGATGCAGCGTCACTCACACCAACAGGCGAGCTGGCGCTGACGCTCGACACCAAGCTCGACGCCGGCGTGCCGTACTCGTACACGCTCGAAGGAGACGTCGAGGACGTCTCACGGCAGCACATCGCCAATCGCGCAAGTGTGACCGTCCATCCGGCGGCGTGGTACGTCGGCATCCGCAAGCCGTCCTATTTCGTTGAACAGTCGCACGGCTTGAAAACGGAAGTCATCACCGTCACGCCAGACGGACGGGTAGCGCCGGGCGTGCCGGTCACGCTCAAGCTGACCCAGGTGCAGTGGCAAAGCGTCCGCCGCGCCGAGGGCAATGGCTTCTACGGCTGGGAGACAGAGCGGAAAGAGGTGCCGGCCGGAACGTGGACCGTTACCACGGCCGCCGATCCGGTACCGCTAGACATCCCACTCCCGAATGGCGGCTACTTCCTTCTCGAAGCGGTCGCCCGCGACGACGGCGGGAGATCGACCGTGACGCGGACGTCGTTCTACGCCCTCGGTGACGGTTACACGGCGTGGGCGCGGTACGATCACAACCGCATCGATCTGGTGCCCGAGCGCAAGACCTACAAGCCGGGGGACACCGCGCGCATCATGGTGCAATCACCATGGGAACGCGCAACGGCGCTTGTGACCACCGAGCGGGAGGGCGTGCGCTCTCATCGCCAGTTCCCACTGACGTCGACGCAACAGTCGATCACCGTACCAATCACGGAAGACGACATCCCGAATGTGTACGTCTCCGTGCTTCTGATCAAGGGACGCACGGTGGCGCCCTCGGCTCCGGCGGCGGACACGCCGGCCGGACCCGCCGCGGAGAACGACAGCAGCGACCCCGGCAAACCGTCGTTCCGCCTCGGCTACGTCGAGCTCAAGGTCGAGGACGCCACCAAGCGGCTGACCGTCGCGGTCAGCGCCAATCGCACCGAGTACCGACCCGCCAATGACGCACGCGTGAGTGTCAGCGTGCAGGATCGGCAGGGCCGCGGAACGGCGAGCGAGGTCACGCTGTGGGCGGTGGATTACGGCGTGCTGTCCCTCACGGCGTATCGCACGCCTGACGTGCTGCGCTCCGTCTACGTCGAGAAGGCGCTGCAGGTGATGAACGTCGACTCGCGACAGCGCATCGTCAGCCGCCGCGTGTTGACGCCGAAGGGCGAGACCGAGGGTGGCGGCGGCGGCGCGGACGCCGGCGCCGGAACTCTGCGCAAGGACTTCCGCGTGCTCGCGTTCTGGCTCGGTTCGGTGGTGACCGACGCGGCCGGCCGCGCAGATCTGACGGTGAAGATGCCCGAGAGCCTGACCACGTATCGCATCATGGCCGTGGCCGGTGATCGCCTCTCACGGTTCGGGTCCGGTGAAAGCGAGGTGCGCGTCAACAAGCCGCTCACCTTGAAGCCGACGTTCCCGCGCTTCCTCGCGGTCGGCGACAAAGCTCATTTTGGGGCGGTCGTGACGAGTCAGTTGAAGGTTGGGGGCGCAGCCACTGTTGCCATCAAGAGCCTGGATCCCGGCGTGCTCGAGTTTGCCCCCGGCGCGGCACGCCAGGCGGTGCAGATACCCGCGGGCGGATCGATCGAGGTCCGGTTCGATGCGGCCGGACGCGCGGTCGGCCGGGCGCGGGTTCAGATGACCGTCACGCTGGGGAAAGAATCGGACGCCTTCCAGGACGTGATTCCCGTCGAAATACTTGCGTCACCGGAAACCGTCGCCGCGTACGGTGAAGCTTCCGACGGCAAAGCGGTCGCTACCGAAACCCTGACGGTCCCCGACGTTGTCGTCCCTGGGTACGGTGGGCTGCACGTCGAGATGTCCTCGACCGCGATGGTGGGGCTGGGAGAGGGCGCTCGGTACCTCGTCGAGTACCCATATGGTTGTGCGGAGCAGCGCGCGTCGCGAGGGCTCGCGTTGTTGTTGGCCGCCGATCTGGGTGACGCGTTTGCGCTGCCTGGAATGGATACGGCGAAAATGCGTCCGGCGGTGCAGCAGACGCTCAAGGAGCTCGAGCGCTATCAGTGCAGTTCCGGCGGTTTCGCCTACTGGCCGGGGAACTGCCAGTCGGTGTCGCCGTACCTGACCAGTTACATCCTGCATGTGTTCAAGGTGGCGGCGGATCTCAAGTACGACGTCGACAGGGGAATGCGGGAGCGCGCGTATGGATACCTCGAGCGGGAGCTTGCGGCGCCACCGCCGGAGAACGAGTCCTGGTGGCCTGCGTACACCGCCTGGCAGACGTTTGCGGTAAAGGTGCTCGCCGAGGGCGGCCGTAAGCAGGACAGCAACGTGAATCGTCTGTACGGCCATCGCGAACGGATGCCGGTCTTCGCGCTCGCGTATCTCCACGATGCGATGTTCGCCAAAGGAGAAACGTCCGGTGCGAGGGTCGAGGAGCTGCGCCGTCGCATGTCGAACGCCATTCTGCCCGAAGGCGGCAGCGCGCACGTCGAGGAGCTGAACGACCCATATCTGCTCTGGTTCTGGAATTCGAACGTGCGGTCGACCGCCATCGTCCTGAACTCGCTCGTGCGGGCGGACGTGGGTGATGCGCCCATCCGCCAGATGGTCCGCTGGATGATGGCCGCGCGTGAGAAAGGCCGCTGGGGCAACACCCAGGAGAACGCGCACGCCATGGAGTCCCTCGTGGGCTACTACCGCAAGTACGAGGCGGTCGTCCCGGACTTCCGGGCAATGGTCACGCTCGGCGCCGAAGAGCTGGTGCGCGAAGATTTCAAGGGACGCTCGACTGAGTCGACGACCAAGGTCTTGCCGATGGCGCAGGTGCTGGCGAAAGGAGACCCGGGTGCGTCGCGCTCACTCACCTTCACCCGTGAGGGCGCCGGCACCCTCTTCTACACAGCGCGTCTGCGATACGCTGCCGACCGGCTGTATCAGGATGGCCTGGATGCAGGGATCCTGATCGAACGACGTTACGCGCCCTACGTGGAAGCTGGAATCCGCCCTGCCGCGACCACGTTCAGCGCCGGCGATCTCGTGCGCGTCACACTGACTCTGCAGCTGACGAAGGAGCGCCGATTCGTCGCCGTCACGGATCCTTTGCCGGCGGGCTTCGAGCCCGTCGAATCCTGGTTCGCGACCACGGCGGTGTCGCTCGCGAACGCTCAGGACGATCAGGGTGAGGTGCCGAGCGGCTGGTTCACGTGGTGGCAGCGAGGCGGCTTCGATCACGTGGAGCGTCACGACGATCGTGTCCAACTGTTTGCGACCCGTCTCGATGAGGGCCGCCACGAGTTCACGTACGTCGCGAGGGCGACGACGGCGGGAACGTTCCGAACGGCGCCGGCGCACGCGGAGGAGATGTACGAGCCGGAGGTCTTCGGCCGGACGGCGACCGCTGTCGTCGATATACGAAAATGAAGAGACTGGCCCGCTTCGTTGCCGCCCGACGGGTACGCCGGTTGGTCGGCGTGCTGGGAGTAATTACATCCGGGACAGCCCTGTGGGTGCGGCTGGGCCCGATCGATCCCGCACTGCTGGATGATCGTTCGGCAGTCTCGACGGCCGTCGTGGATCGACGAGGCACCCCGTTGTACGAGGCGCTCTCAGGCGATGGGACCCGCAGCCTCCGCCTGAGTGCCGATACTATTCCGCCGTCCGTCGCAGCGGCGACGATTGCCGCAGAGGATCGTCGCTTCACGTCGCATCCTGGTATCGATCCGGTCGCGCTGCTGCGTGCGGTCAAGCGCAACCTCGCCGAACGTCGCACCGTCGAGGGCGGCTCCACGATCAGTCAGCAGGTCGCCAAGCTCCTCCTGAACCGTCAGGCGCCGTCGCGCGCGCGCGGCATGCACGCCAAGATCAGCGAGGCCGTGCTGGCGCTGCGCATCGAGCATCGTTTCGGGAAGCGCGAGATTCTCGCGATGTATCTCAACCTCGCCGCGTATGGCAGCCAGTTGACGGGCGTCGAGCGCGCAAGCCGTGAGTACTTCGGGTGTACGTCGGCGATGCTGACGCCCGCGCAGGCGGCAATTCTCGCAGGTCTTCCGCAGCGGCCGTCCGGATTCAATCCGTACCGAAATCGCGCGACGGCGATCGCGCGCCAGCGCTCGGTGCTGCGGCGCATGGAGATGGAAGGTGCGTTGACCGCTGCGCAAGCTGAGGAGGCGCGCGCCGAGCAACTGGTGTTCACCTCGCCCGCGGCTGCGTTCGCAGCTCCACACTTCGTCGAAATGGCGCTCGCGTCAGCCGGAGACGAGCGTCCCGCGCGCATCGAGACGACGCTCGACGGTGAGCTGCAGGCCGACGTGGCCGGGATCATCAGGACGCATCGTAAGCAGCTCGAGAGACACGGCGCCGCCAACGTCGCGGTCGTGGTCCTGGACAATGCACGCGGCGAGTGGATCGCGTGGGAAGGATCGGGGAACTACTTCGACGGCCGCGGAGGCGCGATCAACGGTCCGGTCTCGCCGAGACAGCCAGGCTCGGCGCTCAAGCCGTTCACGTATGCGCTCGCGTTCGAGGAAGGGCACACGCCCGCGAGTGTTTTGCCGGATGTCCCTTCGCACTTCCCGACTGCCGAAGCAGGTGTCCTCTATAGCCCCCGGAATTACGACGGGCGCTACAGGGGTCCCCTGCTCGCCAGGACGGCTCTGGCGGGATCGGAGAATGTTCCCGCGGTGGCGCTCGGGTCCGAGATCGGGGTGCCGAAGCTCCTGCGGTTCCTGATGCGCGCGGGCCTGACGACGTTCGACCACAACGCGTCGCATTACGGGCTTGGCGTCACGCTCGGGAATGCCGAGGTGCGGCTCGACGAGCTCGTCGCGGCCTACGCGGCCTTTGCGCGGGGCGGCGAATGGCTCGAGCCGGTGTTCCGCGCGCGGATGCCGCAGGCCCGCCGGACGGTCGTGTCGCCGCGAACGGCCTTCTGGATCACCGACGTCCTGTCGGACGCGGCTGCGCGCGAGTACATCTTCGGGCGCGGAGGCAGCCTCGAGTTTCCGTTTGCCGTCGCCGTCAAGACCGGGACGTCCCAGGCGTATCACGACAACTGGGCCATCGGCTATACGAGGGATGTCACGGTCGGCGTGTGGGTCGGCAACTTCGATCGGACGCCGCTGCGCGATTCGACGGGTGTGACAGGAGCGGGACCGATCTTTCATGCCGTCATGCTGGCCGCGCGGCAACGCGCCGGGTCGTCGGTGACGGCTGGGCCGGACGATCGCATTCTCAGCGTGCCTGCGGGCGGCGGGCTGGAAGCCCGCGACATCTGCGCGCTGTCGGGGATGACCGCCAACGCCTGGTGTCCGTCACGCGCGCGCGAGTGGATGCCAGGGTCTGCCGAGCGTCTACCGTGCAGCTGGCATCATCTGAGCGATGGCGGCGTGCTGACAATCTGGCCGCCCGAGTATCGTCAGTGGGCGCGCCAGCAGGGACGAACGGGGGACAGCCACCTTTTTCGGGGACAGCCACCTTTATTGACGCGAAATCAGGCCCAAAACGTGACGTCTGACTCGCCCGCGGCGACGAAAAAGGTGGCTGTCCCCAAAT
>JAIVJE010000263.1 GCA_020200195.1 Acidobacteriota bacterium
GCCGCCAACAGCGCCGTCTGTTACAGCCTCGGCATCACGGCGGTGGATCCGGTCGGCATGGATCTGCTGTTCGAGCGGTTCCTGTCGGAAGAGCGCGGCGAATGGCCCGACATCGACATCGATTTGCCGAGCGGCGATCGACGCGAGCGGGTGATCCAGCACGTGTACGAGAAGTACGGCACGCGGACCGCTCGACGCGAGACGGAAGAATCGAGCGTCGGCGCCGAAGGGCCTAGAGTGGTTCCCGAAGGGCCCAGAGTCGCAATGACCGCGAACGTGATTACGTATCGCGGACGTAGCGCCGCGCGCGAGGTCGGCAAGGCGCTGTCGCTCGAGCCGGCGCAGATCGACCGTCTCGCGAAAGTGATGAACCATTTTGAATGGGTCGATCCCAAAGAAACGCTCGAGCGCAACCTGCGCGAGGTCGGCCTCGATTTTCAGCACCCCACCATTCAGCAGTTCGGCCGGCTGTGGACGCAGATTCAGGATCTTCCCCGACATCTCGGCCAGCACTCCGGGGGCATGGTGATCTGCCAGGGGCGTCTCGATGACGTCGTCCCGCTTGAGAACGCGAGCATGCCCGATCGCGTCGTCATCCAGTGGGATAAAGACGACTGCGCAGACATGGGGCTCGTCAAAGTCGATCTGCTCGGTCTTGGCATGATGGCGGTTCTGCAGGACGCCCTGGAGCTCGTCAATCGAGCGCCGGAGGCCCACACGCTCGACCTGGCGCACTTCCCACCGGACGATCCGGCCGTCTACCGGATGCTGCAGGAGGCGGACACGGTCGGGATCTTCCAGGTCGAGTCGCGCGCGCAGATGGCCACCCTGCCGCGGCTGAAGCCGCAGCGTTTCTACGACATCGTCGTGGAGGTGGCGATCATCCGTCCCGGACCCATCGTCGGGCAGATGGTACATCCCTATTTGAAACGGCGGCAGGGTGGAGAGCCGGTGGTATACCCGCATCCGTCGCTCGAGCCGATTCTGGCTCGCACGCTCGGGGTGCCGTTGTTTCAGGAACAGCTCCTGCGCATGGCGATGGTGGCCGCCGGTTTTTCCGGCGGCGAGGCAGAAGAGCTGCGCCGCGCGTTTGGTTTCAAACGATCCGAGCAGCGAATGCAGCAGATCGAGGCGAAACTGCGTGCGGGAATGCTGCGGCAGGGGATTACGGGCAACGCGGCGGAGGAGATCATCCGCTCAATTACGTCGTTTGCGCTCTATGGATTTCCGGAATCTCATGCGGCCAGCTTCGCGCTGCTGGTGTATGCCAGCGCCTACCTCAAGGCGCACTACCCGGCGGCGTTCTACACCGCCATGCTCAACAACCAGCCAATGGGGTTTTATCATCCGGCGACGCTCGTCAAGGACGCGCAGCGCCACGGCGTACGGTTCGCCCCGATTGACGTTCAGGAATCCGAGTGGCACTGCCGTGTCGAAGCCGACGGTCGCGTGAGGCTAGGCCTTGTGTATGTCAACGGTCTACGGCAGGAAACCGGTAAGGCAATTGCGCAAGGCAGCGCGGCGCGGCCGGCAAGCAGTGATGAAAACGGCGCACCCCGCTGTCCGAAGTGCGGTTGCGACGATCGCTCGATGATGGAAGAGACACCGCAAGGGTTCTTCTGCAACGTGTGCGCGCACGTATGGCCCGCCGGATCTTCGAGCGACCCCGCGACCAGCGCGACGCCGGTCGCCCGCGTTCCCTACGCGTCTGTCGAAGATCTGATTGCCCGGACGCGTCTCCGTCGTGACGAGCTGGCGACGCTTGCCGAAGTCGGCGCGCTGAACGCGTTCGGGTACGACCGACGAAGTGCGCTCTGGCAGATCGAGAAGGCGATCCGTCCAGCGGGAGTGCTCTTCAGCGGGGGAATGTATGACGAGCGTCACGCTCGAGACGATGGAGACGGGACCGATGCGAGCCCACTGCGTCCGATGACGCCGCCGGAACGCCTGATGGCCGATTATGCCGGGACGAGCCTGACGATTGGACCGCATCCGCTGGCGCTTCGCCGCGACGAGCTGGCGTTGCGCGGCGTACTGCGGGCCGTCGATCTGCCGCGCGGCCGTCATGGCCGTCGTGTGAGGGTCGCCGGTGCTGTCATCACCCGTCAGCGGCCCGGAACCGCCAAGGGGTTCGTGTTCCTCACGCTCGAGGATGAAACGGGCATTTCGAACATCATCATCCGCCCCGATCTTTTCAGCGAGCAGCGCGCGGCGATCGTCGGCAGCCCGTACC
>JAIVJE010000264.1 GCA_020200195.1 Acidobacteriota bacterium
CCCTTGGGGTGATAGGAGTGCACGATGCCGAAATCACGACGAGCATATCCGCTGGAATATCGGCAGCGGATCATCGAGCTCGTGCGCGCAGGCCAATCTCCGGAATCGGTCGCGCGCGAATTTGAGCCATCGGCGCAATGCATTCGGAACTGGATCCGACAAGCCGTTCGCGACACGGGGCGCCGCAGCGATGGACTGACCACGGACGAACGGACCGAATTGCAGCGTCTGAAGCGCGAGAATGCCACGCTCCGTGAGGAGCGGGAGATTTTGAAAAAAGCCGCGGCCTGGTTCGCACGGGAGACCGGTTCGATCTCGCCAGGGTCTTCGAATTCATGAAGGCGCATCAGGCCGTCCACTCGATCACCACCCTGTGCCGCGTCCTGGGCGTCTCCGCCAGCGGGTACTATGCGTGGGTCGTGCGCCGCCCGAGTCAACGGGCGACAAAGGATGAGGAGTTGCTCGAGCAGATTCGCGGCTTTCACCAGGCGTCGCGCGGAACGTATGGGACGCCGCGGATTCATCGCGATCTGCGCGCCGCGGGCGTGCGCGTCGGCCGCAAGCGGGTCGCGCGTCTGCTCAAACAGGCCGGGTTGCGGGGCGTGCGCCGCCGCAAATGGATCCAGACGACCGTCCGCGCTGAGCACGGTCGGCCGGCGCCTGATCTCGTGCAGCGCCAGTTTGTCGCCACGGCACCGAATCAGCTGTGGGTGGCAGATATCACCTACATCCCGACCTGGGCGGGGATCCTGTATCTCGCGGTCGTGCTCGACGTCTGGAGTCGGCGCGTGATCGGCTGGGCCATGGCGACCCACCTCCGGACCGAGCTGGTATTGGCCGCGTTGAACATGGCCATCGACCAACGGCGGCCGCAGGACGTCATCCATCACTCCGATCAAGGCTGCCAGTACACGGCGGTCGGCTTTGGTCTGCGCTGCCGCGCGGCCGGCGTCCGGCCGTCGATGGGCTCGGTCGGCGATTGCTATGACAACGCTTGTGCGAGAGCTTCTTTGCGACGCTGGAATGCGAGCTGCTCGATCGCGTCACGTTGCGGACGCCGCAAGACGCGCGGCTCGCGGTGTTCGATTTCATCGAGGGCTGGTATAACGCGCGGCGACGGCATTCGGCGCTTGATTACGAATCGCCGCGCGCCTTCGAACAACAGTACGCCGCCGCTCGCGCGGTTGACGGTGGCGGGGTCGACACTCGCGTCTAATGCGAAGCCGCCCTGTGGAAGCTGCCGGAGCCGTGGACGCACAGAACGCGCCCACAGCTCCTTGGAAAACCACAGAACTTGAACCGTCGCCTCCACTAAAAACTTCTTCAATCGCGCGGTTCCGGCGCGTAACGCACGACGACGTCACCGATGGAGCCTCGCGCTCTGACTTGTCGCCTAGAACCAACCTCGCAAGTTCACAATCGGACAGCATAGGTTGCCCACGTGGGACATACTCGCGCCCACTCCAGCGCGCGGTGTCCGCGGGTCCGGAGGGTGAAATGTGCATACGCGCGCCGGCAATTCTGCGAATGTTCGAATCTGCCCTCAGGGCATGGTGGGATGACGACGCACCCCGCCTCGGCGCCTCGCTCGCCTATTACACGCTGTTTGCGATCGCGCCAATACTACTCGTCGCAACGGCTGTCGCGGGCATGGTGTTCGGCGCCGACGCCGTCCGCGGGGAAATTGTGGGACAGCTCGGTCACCTCATCGGACCCGAGGGTGCGCGCGCCGTACAGAGTCTTCTGGAGGGAGCCAGCCAACGACGCACTGGCATACTCGCCACCGTGTTTGGCAGCATCACGTTCGTCGTCGCTACCACTGGAGCATTCCTCGAACTTCAGGGTGCGCTGAACACGATCTGGCGGGGGAAGCTTAATCCAGCCGCTGGCGCGATGTGATGATCGGTGCCCTCGCCACCGCCGTGCTCTTCACGATAGGTCAACTGCTCATCGGCTTATATCTCGGTCAGAGCAGCATGGCCTCCAGCTACGGTGCAGCGGGATCGGTGATGATCCTCCTGCTGTGGGTGTACTACTCATGCCAGATCCTGCTGCTCGGTGCCGGGTTCACCCGCGTGTACGCTCAGCGCGACGGCACGAAGCCGGACCCGGAGTCCTTCGCGAAAAAAGACCTTGGCGCCCTCAGCTAGGCGACGCGGCCACGTTCCTACAATTTATGGCCGTCTGGATCACTTTGGGCTTGGTCAGAAGGTTGAACTGGCCCGCTTCC
>JAIVJE010000549.1 GCA_020200195.1 Acidobacteriota bacterium
CCCAGGTCCGCGCCTACGCAAACCACGTCGTGTCCGAGATCGAGCGAGCTTGTGCGACATGGACACGAACATCAGCCATCGCTTAGGTACGCGTCGCTCTCACTTGACGTCCTAGCTCACCCGCCTGCCTCACTCGAGGCTCAGCGACTCCGCTGAGGTGACGTTTTGCGCAACGGCAAGTTCCGCCCATCATCCGACGCGAGTGCGGCCGGCGCTACGCGGCGACCGTAAGGACTCGCGTCGGATTCTTATGTCGTCCGAGTTCCGCAGTCAGCAGCGGCGGGCAAGCCTGCCTCTGCGTCCGAGCGCCTCATACATGTGGAACAAATGTTCACAGTTTCGTCGACAGACAGTGAACGAACCCAGCGTCCGACACCGTGTCGCTCGGACACCTCGCAGAATCGGCCAGTCGATCAGCGTAGATCGGCGAGGAACTCACGGATGCGCGAATAGCTGTACGCCGGGTTGTCGGAGAAGACATCGTGTGCGGCGTCCGGGACCAGTTCCAGCGAGGCAAGGTCCTCCGGAATCGCGTCGCAAAGCTCATTGGCGTGACTCGTCGGAATGAGCGGATCGTGCTCGCCGATCAGGATGAGCGTCGGCGAACGGACCGAACGGAGTGCCGAGAGCAGATCCGTCTCTTTCGCCTCAGACCCATGGTGGAGGTTGACGTCAAGCGACTGGTTTTCGAAGCGCCAGGCCTCAAGTCCCGCAAGGAACGGATCCTCGTCTTTGCGGCGCGAGAGCAGAGGGAAGCAGAGGCGCGCCCACTCGGCCGCTGTTTCTTCACCCGGCGCTTCGATGTCGCGTCGGTGGATCTCTGCAGCCTCGTCGCCGCCGAGTTCACGGAAGCGCTCGATCACCTCCGGCGACGTCGGGGGGCGCGCCGACGTACTGACCAGGATCAGCCCGCGGGGATGGGTAGCGAAGCCGCTTGCATACTGCGCGGCGACCCCAGCGCCGAACGAGAAACCGAGTACAACAGGCTGTTCGACGTCCAAGGCATCTGTCAGGTTCTTCACGTCGGCGGCCCAGGTCGGAAGGTTCCACGTCTCGACGCTCCCGCGATCGCTACGGCCGTGGCCGCGCTGATCGGGGACGACGACCTGCGCGACGTCCGCCAGCGGCGCAAGCTGATGGCGTAGCTTTGACCCGTCGAGTCCTGGCCCACCGTGGAGCCCGATCAGTACCGGCCGCCGCTGGAAGGTGCTTCCGTCGAATACCCACTCCTGGCCGAAGACCTCGATAAACAGACGAACTTCTCCGATCAGAACGCGCACGGCAGCCTCCACCTGGCTCCGCCGCAATCTACCCCCGCGGCGGTGTCGGCGTCCTCGATGGTGCGGTGTCAGGTCTTGCATTCGCGCACCTGAAAAACACGTGCGACGGCTGAGCCGGAGGCGGCGTGCTCGCGCGCGCCTGAGCGCGGCGACCCCGATTTGCCCACTCGCCGGCTCATGTGAGCCATCGGTGGCGGCGAATTGCGCGACCTCACGGGGGCGAAATCTGCGCATGGAGATGCCCGAACGCAAGACCTGACACCGGCCGCGGGTTTGCGCAACGGTAAGTTACCGTCCACTCTTTCGGACACTGCGCAGCATTGCGAGCGGCGTAGGCCGGAGCCCTCAGTCGAGCACCGCGACGTAGAGCGGCTCGCCCGGAATGACTCGCCTGACGCGCCAGCCTGTGCCGTCGACGAGCGCCTCAAGCTCTTCGGGCGAGGCGATCAGATAGTCGAACCAGGGCGAGGCGTAATCGCGGTAGCGGACGCGCAAGCGCAGCTGTCCCGACATCCGCCCGCGGCGCCTGTTCCGCTCCTGATAGGCAAGGTGCGCTGGATCATCGGTGTCGTACGGATTCCTGGTCGAGGCGACGATGCGTCCGGCCATGGGCCGGAGACGCCGCAGGAGGCGACGCGCCTTAGCCTCACCGCTGAAGAGACCGAAGTTGTTGCCGTACATGACGACTGTGTCGAAGCGCCCAAGCTCCGTCCCGACGTCCTCGAACGCCAGCACGCGCGCATCCAGAACGCCGCGCCTCCGTGCTACGTCGACGGCACCCGGGGAAATGTCTATCGCCGTGACTTCGCGGCCGCGCGCCTGCAGTTCGAGGGCAACGCGTCCTGCGCCGCAGCCAGCGTCGAGGACGCGCCCGCGCACGAAGCGTAGGCCTTGCCGCTCCGCGGGCGCCCACCGGCGGGCCGGCGCGAAGTAGCCGGCCGGCCCGCC
>JAIVJE010000313.1 GCA_020200195.1 Acidobacteriota bacterium
GGCGTAGGCACAGCCCATCATCGCGAACTGTACGAGATGGTGGGGCCGGCACTCGACCGTTGCACCGCAGTCGAGGAGCACAGCCGGCTGACGGCGAGTGGGAATAATCGTCACCAATGCGGGACGATCGACACCGGGAAGCCGGCCGAAGGCGGCGTGAGCCGCCATGACCGACGCGCCGGTATGGCCGGCGCTGAACAGCGCAGCCGCCTCGCCGTCGCGCACGGCTTCGGCCGCCAGCCGGATCGAGGCACGGGGCTTGCGGCGCAAGGCGGCGGCAGCAGGCTCCCCCATGCCGATCCAGTCTGGCGCTTCGTGAATACGGACGTCGAGGGAGGAAAGGCCGGGGTGGCGGGACAGCTCCTGCTCAATCGTCGCGCGGGGCCCGACGAGCACGAGCCCAATCTGGAGATGCCGCGCGGCCACGAGCGACCCGTCGATGATGCGTCCGGGCCCGTCGTCGCCGCCCATCGCATCAATGGCGATACGCAATTACGCTTCTTCGACTTCTCGTACCTGACGCCCGTTGTAGTAGCCGCAGTGCGGGCACACCTGGTGCGGCGCTTTGGCTTCGCGGCATTGCGGGCAGCCGCTGACGGTGACGGGCTTCAGGGCGTCGTGCGTGCGCCGCTTGGCCGTGCGCGTTTTCGAATGGCGGCGTTTCGGATTCGGCATTCAGATCTCCTTCGGTCGATTCAGCAGCCCCTTGAGCGGAGCAAGCCGGGGATCTTCCCACTTCGGCGCGCACCCGCAGTCGGCACGGTTCAAGTTCGCCCCACATTCCGCGCACAGCCCGCGGCAGGCGGCGTCGCACAGCGGTTTCATCGGCAGCGCGAGCTGAAACTGCTCCCGCAGGAGTTCCGCGATGTCGAGCGTCCCGTCACGGTAAAACGCAGTCCCCAGGTCCTCGTCCGCCAGTTCGCGCTCGTCGTCTCCCTGATTCTCCGTCTGAGGAAGATACTGCAGGTCGCACTCCACCTCGACCGGAACCTCGAAGGGCTCGATACAGCGGCTGCACGACAGCTCGAGGCGCGTCACTGCGCGGCCGCTGACACGGAAGGTGTCCGCACGGACCTTCTGCACGTCCATCGAGACTACGACCGGCGCCGCGACTCGATAGTCATCGTCCGGTGGGTCGAACGCAGACGGCTGGAACGTCCGGTCAACGCGCGCTCGGGGCCCGTGCAGGTTGTTGAGGTCGAGCAGCATGTATCTAACCGGCCCGGACCCGTCGGGCAACCCGCAATTATAACCCGGAATTGACGAGTGGGTCGTTAGAGATCCCGGAGGGACACCCAGGGCTTGGGCACGAAGAGTTGTTCGTACAGGCTGACCGCGAACCGGTCCGTCATGCCGGCCAGGAAGTCGCGGGCGGCGGCGTCGAGCCCTTCCGCCTCCACGGTGCGACGGTCCAAAAACTCGGCCGGGCGCTCCCGAATCTTGTCCCAGAGTCCGCCCAGCACACCCGCAGCTTTACGGAACTCCGCCGTCGCGATCTGATTCTCGTACACAGCCTCGAAGAGGAAACTGCGCAACCCGACGGTGGCGTCGAGCATCGGACCGCTCATACAGACCTCGCCGAGCCCTCCGGCCAGCGTCTGCACCACCACGTCGGTCACCATCCGCCCGATTCGCTCCGAGGAGGTCGCGCCGAGCACCTCCACTCGATCTCGGGGTAACGAGTCGTGGGTCAGAATCCCGGCCCGCACAGCGTCGTCAATATCGTGGTTGACGTACGCGATGATGTCCGCCACGCGTGCAATCTGTCCTTCAAGGGTGCTCGCGCGATGTGCCGCGTCGGCGCCCACCGGCATTCCATTCTTTCCCTTCGAGTGCCGTGCGATGCCGTCGCGCACCTCCCAGGTCAGGTTCAGCCCCTGCCCATCGTGCTCCAGGACGTCGACGATTCGCAGGCTCTGTTCGTAATGGTTGAAGCCGCCCGGGATGAGATCGCTGAGCACCCGTTCTCCCGCATGACCGAACGGCGTGTGTCCGAGGTCGTGTCCCAACGCGATCGCTTCCGTCAGTTCCTCATTGAGCCGAAGTACTTTGGCGATGCTGCGCGCAATCTGGGACACCTCGAGTGTGTGGGTCAGCCGAGTCCGATAGTGATCGCCCGTAGGCGCGAAAAAGACCTGCGTCTTGTGCTTCAACCGGCGAAACGCCTTACAGTGAATGATGCGATCGCGATCGCGTTGGAAGGCCGGCCGGATGGCGTCTTCCACTTCCGGCCGGAGGCGCCCGCGAGTGTCGGCGCTCTTGGCCGCCTGCGGTGCGAGCGTCTCGCGCTCGCGCTGTTCGAGTTGCTCGCGAATCGACGTCATTCAGGCAAGTATGTCCCTGAGGAAGCTGACGCCATTGCCGAGCGGCGTGACCCGAAACAGGTCGGCAAGCGTCTGGCCGAGGTCGGCAAACGTCGAACGGAGCCCCAGGTCGACTCCGGGCCGCACCGCGGGACTGACGACGAACAGCGGGACATGTTCGCGTGAGTGATCGGTGCTCGGCGTAGTGGGATCGTTGCCGTGATCGGCGGTAATCACGAGGAGGTCGCGCGGACCGATGCGCTGCAGCAGCGATGTCAAACGCACGTCGAATCGCTCGAGGTTCGCCGCGTATCCGGCCGTATCGTTGCGGTGCCCGTGGACGGTGTCGAAGTCCACGAGATTGGCGAAGATGAGACCGCGCCGCGTGGACTGCATCGCGCTCTCAATCCGGTTCATCCCGTCCTCGTCGCTGACCGTATGAATGGCCGTCGTGATGCCCCGCCCCGCAAACAGGTCCTCGACCTTGCCGATAGCGACGACGGGTAGCCCGGCCTCTGTGAGCCGATCCAGCAGCGTTGGTGCAAATGGAGTGAGAGCGAAGTCCTTCCGGTTGGCCGTGCGCGTGAACTGCCCATCGGAGCCGATGAACGGCCGCGCGATCACGCGGCCAACCCCGACGCCACGCGCGGCCACTTCGTACGCAATCTCACACAAGCGATAGAGCTCGGGGACCGGAATTACGTCCTCGTGCGCGGCGATCTGAAACACGCTGTCCGCCGAGGTGTACACGATGGGAGAGCCGGTGCGCAGGTGTTCGGGGCCGAGCTCGATGATGATGGCCGTGCCAGAGGCAGCTTTGTTGCCGATCGTGGCCCTGCCGATGCGTCGCTCGAACTCGGAGATGATTGGCGTGGGGAATCCGTCCGGGAAGACCGGGAAAGGATGATCGAGCACGAGGCCCATCAGCTCCCAGTGCCCGGTGACCGAGTCCTTCCCAGGCGAGCGCTCCGCCATCCGGCCGAATGCTCCCGAGGGAGGGTCGGGTTGACCGACACCCACGGCTGGTGCCACGCGATCCAGTCCCAGCCGCCGCAGCGCCGGGAGACGGAGCGGGATGGCGCGCGCGATGTTGCCGAGCGTGTCGCTGCCCTGATCCCCGTACTCACCTGCGTCAGGCAATGCCCCGACGCCGACGCCGTCGAGGACGATCAGGATCACGCGATCGGGCCGCACCCTCCTGCGTCAGCCCTCGTGCGTCGAAAAATAATTGGTCATCGTCCGGGGAGAGCGGATGGTCGCGATCGCGTGTTTGAACACCATGTGATCGGCGCCGCCGTACTCGATGATGATGGCGAAGCGATCGAAGTTCTTGACGCGGCACTCGAAGTCGCTGCCGTCCATGAGGCGGATGTGTACGGGCAACTTCTCGCGGCGCGCGTAGTTCAGGAACACGTCCTGGATGTTCGGCTGGGAGTGGGCTGGCTTCGACTCACGTGTTTGAGGCATTGCGACGGCTCTCCATGGCCGCCAGGATGCGGGCGACCTCCTCCAGAGTCTCCTCCCGTTCGCCTGCGGCGGGAATCCACTGTAGGTTAGGCTCTTTCCTGAACCAGATCAACTGGCGGCGTGCATACTGACGGTTCTCCCGGATGATCAGTTCCCGGGTCGCACGCTCGTCACGAACCCCGTTGAGGTGCTCGAGCGTCTGGCGATAGACCAGCCCGCTGAACGGATGGGCGGTCGCGGGAAGCCCGGATGCGAGCAGCGTGCGAACCTCGTCCAGGATGCCTTGTTCGAACTGCGCGTCCACGCGTCGCGCCACCCGCATCGCCGTGTCCTCCGGCGGTATGTGGAGTGCAAAGGCGGCGGTCGTATATTCCGGCAGCGGCGACTCGGTCGCTGAGAAGTGTTCGGTGAGCGGGCGCCCGGTGAGGAAATACACCTCGAGCGCACGGATGATACGTTTGCGATCGGCTGGCTGAATCCGTACGGCGGACGCCGGGTCGACGCGACTGAGCAGATGGTGCAGCGACGTGGAGCCGCGACGTTCGGCAATCCGATCGAGGCGCGCGCGCAACGCGGCGTCGCGGGCGGGACCTGGGAAAAATCCGCGGGTCAGCGCACGGTAATACAGCCCGGTGCCGCCGACCAGGATGGGCAGGCGTCCTCGGGCGGTGATCCCTCGGATCGCAGCCGATGCTTCCCGCGCGTATCGGGCCGCCGAGTACGCCTCGGTTGGGTCCGCGACGTCGATCATGTGGTGCGGAATGCCACGACGCTCAGCCAGCGGTACTTTGTCGGTCCCGATGTCGAAGCCACGATACACGGCAGTCGAGTCGCAGCTGACGACCTCTCCGCCGAACCGCTCGGCTAATGCGATGCCGAGCGCGCTCTTGCCGCACGCGGTCGGCCCGAGCACCGCAACCAGCAGCGGCACGTCAGCCCGCCACCCCGTACGCACACGCCCGGGCGAACGCGAGCGCGACGAGGGCGGCGAGCAGCATCAGCAGTCCGATCTGCTGCGTGCGCGTCGGCCACGTCATAGCGTCGGGGGCTGCTCGTTGAAATAGAAAGTGACGGTGAAGAAAGCGCGGTCGTCCGGGTATTCCGCGGGCAGGGGAAGCGTAGGGTTCGACGTCAAGATCGCGTTGCGCGCCGAAAGGTTGAACGACTCGATCGACGAGGGCCGAAGGATCGTCACATCCGTGATCCGACCGTCCCGATGGATGTAGAACGTGATCACCACGTGACCACGCAGGGTCATCGCCGCCATCGGAATGAACCAGTTGCGGCGTACCTGCGCGACGAACCGGCGGAGCCATGGCCCGAAGTCGACGCCTTTCGTGTCGAACTGGATCGACGGGGCAATCTCTGGAAGTCCGCCTCCCTGGAGGTTGGAGAAGCTGTCCTTCTGTGCGTACTTCTGTACGTTGCGAATCGCGTCGGCAATCACGCCGACCGCTGGGCCGCGTGCCGTGTCCGCCGATCGGGGCTGTGCCGCCGCGTCGGCGGTGGGGAGCGGCAGCCGCGACGGTTCAGCAACAGCCGGTTGCGGCGCCGGCTCCGAAGGACCTGGCGATTCCGTACGCGTGTGCACGGCCGGTGCGGCCTCGACCATCTCCGGAGTGTTGCCGCGCGAGAACGGCAGCCGGTTCGTCGGATTGCGGCTCCGCTCGACGGTGCGCGCGCGCCGGTCCTGATCCGACAAATCGGCCCGCGGCGGCGGGGGCGCGCGGACGTCTCGCAACGGCTCGACGAAGACAAACCGTGCCGACTGCCGCTCCATCTCGCGCTGGCGCTGTTCGGCCAGTTGCTGCTGCTGCTTCGCGATCATGGCCTGTACCCACGGCATTTTCGGCGCGAGCAACAGCAGGATCCACAGTCCGAGGTACACGATGATGGTGAACATCACCACTTCGCGCCGCGACAGCGGGCTCACGATGGACGGCGTGTCCGGCCGATTGTCCTCGAAGTCGAAGTACATCAGGGATTTAGCGATTATAACGGAGGTTCGGCGGTTTCGCAGCTCGAGCGCCCCGGGCAGTGGAGCGACGCGCGAGCTGTGACGCTACCGTCGATCCGCTGTATAGAGGTAGACGATTCCGAGCGTCAAAGAGACTGCGCGCACGTTGGTAAACCCTTCGGACCCGATGGCCCGGACGAACTCTGGTGGGGGTGGAAAAGCACCCACCGACGCCGGCAAGTACGAATACGCGCTCTGATGCCTTGACACGAGCCGGCCGATGAGCGGCAGCCCATAGCGGAAGTACCAGGCGTACAAAGTCTTGATCCCCGGAAGCCGCGGCTGGCCGAACTCGAGGATAGCGAGGCGGCCGCCCGGCCGCAGGACCCGTGCGATCTCGGCCAGCACGGGTTGAGGTTCGGCCACGTTTCTGATGCCGAACGCGACGGTGGCCGCGTCGCACGATCGATCGGCCAGCGGGATGCGCGCCGCATCCCCGCGTGCCAGCCGGATTCGGCCGCCCAGCCCGCCTCCCCGCACCTTGATCGCCGCGAGACGAAGCATCTCGCCCGCAAAGTCCACGCCGACAACGGACGCTCGATCGGCACGCCTCACTGTCGCGATGGCGAGATCGCCGGTCCCGGTGCAGAGGTCCACGACGCGGGAGCCGGGCGCGAGTCCCAAGGCATCCACAGCGCGATCGCGCCAGCGGCGATCCAACCCCGCGCTCAACAGGTGATTCAGCAGGTCGTACCGCGGCGCGATCGCGTCGAACATCCCCGCGATTCGGGACGGAGTCTTGTCGACCGCGGTAGCCATCATCACCCGCGCCGCCATCACCCACGCCACGAGGGGTAGAGCGCGTGGCTGAAGCCGAGCGCTCCCAGAATCTTGCCGGCGATGAAATCCGAGAGGTCATCCAGCGTCTTCGGCATCTGATAGAACGCCGGCATCGCCGGCAGCAGCATCGCGCCGGACTCCGCACAAAGGACCATGTTCCGAAGCTGTGGCAGGCTCATCGGCGTCTCACGCGGGACGATGATCAGCGTGCGGCGCTCCTTCAACATGACGTCAGCGGCGCGCTCGACCAGGTTGCGGGACAGTCCGTGCGCGATGCCGGCAAGCGTCTTCATGGAACAGGGCACTACTACCATGGCCTCGCAGTCCTGGCTGCCGCTGGCAATCCTCGCACCCAAATCCTTGTTGCTGTACAGCGTGTACGTCCCCTGTCGAACTGGTTCGCCGTACGTTGCCGCGAGATAGTCGAACAGCTTGTCTGGGGCTGCCTTGTCGCCCAGCTCGTCGCGCAACAGCCGCTTGCCGTAGTCCGAGATGATCACCTCGAGGTGACACCCGCGCTCGAGCAACGCCGCCATCGTCCGTGTGGCGTACAGCGCACCGCTGGCGCCCGTGATCGCAATGGCGATCGATCGTCGAGCCGTCAATAGAGCCTCCGTCATTTCCCGACGAACATGGCGGCGGCCGTCGTGGCTAGGTAGAGAATCCCGACGTAGCCGTTCAGATCGAACGCCCGCTTCACTTGCGAGAGGTCGTGTTCGCGGACCAATGATTGCTCGTATGCGAGCAGTATCGCGACCCCGCCCACGCCGATGAGATAGACCCACCCGAGGTCCGCCACGGGGCCGAGTGCCGCAAGGCACGCGACCGCCACAACGTGCATCGCGCGCGAGATGACGAGCGATCGCGCCACGCCGAATCGCACAGGGATCGACTGCAATCCGTGCGACCGGTCGAACGCCAGATCCTGGCATGCATACAACACGTCGAATCCGCCGACCCAGGCGCCGATTGCCAGGCCCAGCAGCCACGGCTCCCACCCCGACCGTCCACCCGCCGCCAGCCAGCCGCCTACGGGTGCGACGGCCATGGCGAGACCGAGAAACAACTGCGTGTAGCTGGTGTACCGCTTCGCGAGGGAGTACCAGAAGACGATCGCCAGCGCGACCGGCGACAGCACGAAACAGATAGTCCCCAGCTTCCATGCCGCCAGCACGAACGCTGCAGACGACACCAGCACGAACGCGCCCGCCTCGCCGCGGCCCATTACCCCACGCGGCAGTTCGCGAGCCGCGGTTCGTGGATTGAGCGCGTCGTGGTCCGCATCAACGAGGCGATTGAAGCCCATTGCGGCGCTGCGAGCCGCGACCATGGCCACCACGATCCAGGCGAACCGCCACGTGTACTCAGCCGGGGTCGCCCACCCCAGCCGATGCGCAGCCAGCAGGGCCCCAGTCAGCGCAAACGGCAGCGCAAAGACTGAGTGGCTGAAACGGACAAAAGATGCGTACGTGTGTAAACGCGTTTTCAAGGTTCGTTAGGTTCGTCGGGTTCGTCAGGTTCCGTCAGGTTCACGTGGCGTCGAGCCATTCGATCTGGTTCGCGCGGATTCCGCTGACCAGATATTCTTCCACATCCCGAATTCCGGCGGGAATTCGCACGGCGATCAGATCGGCGCGTTTTCCCGGTTCGATAGTCCCCAGATCCGCCCCAAACCCAAGCGCGTCGGCGCCATGGCGCGTGGCGCTCTCGAGCAGTGCGGCAGCAGGTATCGCTGGCGCCAGCGCGCGTGCGGCGGCGAGCTCGGCAAACACGTTCAAGTCCTCGACGCTCGCCAGGCTGTCGGTTCCGATCGCCACACGCACACCGGACGCGTAGAAGCGCGGCACAGGCGGATCGCCGGCCCCCGTCCACCGGTTGCTGCGCGGACACATCACAATTGTCGCATCCGCGGTCTGTAATCGCGCCAGGCCGGCGTCACTCAGCTGCACACAATGGACCGCCAGCAGCCGTTCGTGGAGCAATCCGCACTGTGCTAGATACTCGACGGGACTCGTGCCAGGTGGGTGCCACTCACCGTTCCATGCGCCTAGCTCCTCGAGGAGTTCCCGCCACGCACCGCTGCCGTTGCGCAACAACTGCAGTTCCTCGCGCGACTCCGCCACATGTACGCTCACGACC
>JAIVJE010000314.1:0-1532 GCA_020200195.1 Acidobacteriota bacterium
CAGCTCCTCGAAGATCGTGCCCATCAACGGGTTGGACACGCGCTGCGGATGCAGGTCGATCTGCCCGAAGCGCTCCATCGTCTTGAACAGCAGCCCGGCTTCGTCGAGCTTTGCGATCGTGTTGTCGAAGTCGAATTTCTCGAGTACCTCGCGCATATTCGGACTAAATCCCTGGATGTAATTTCGGAGGTTCGCTTTCAAGTGCGCGTGGTCGTCGAGGAGCGACGGAAAGTCGTATTTGGAAGTGTTCCAGAACGCGAATCCCGACGCCTTTCGAAGCTGGGCATCCGGCTTGTCCAGTTTTCCTTTGAACTTCGCGTTCGTCTCGAGGACTTTCTTCCTGGTTGGCGCAAGTACGCAGTCGAGCCGCCGGAGCACAGTGAACGGCAGAATGACGTCCTGGTACTTCCCGCGCTTGAATGTGTCGCGGATGAGATCCGCGACGCTCCAGATGAAACTAACGATTTCCGAATGGGTCATGTGGAGGAACTATTTTATAGGCGACGCACCATTCCAGCCGACGACGCTTTTGGCGCAACACGCGGTGCGCCGGAGGCGGGTGTTCCTCGCAGGCCCGTGAGGCGGCGTGATTACGAAAGCAGATAAAACGCGAGCCGCAGGCGGGTCACGCGCGCAGCTCACGGAGCTGCGCGGTCGCAAATCATCAGGCCGTAGGCCGCGTTTTTCCACGCTGCCGTTAGGGCCAGCGAGGAACACCCGCCTTCGGTGCGCCGCGGCTTTGAACGCGACTGAGCGGTGACGGTAGGCCGGCACGCGATCGGCGCACGGCAGGCGCGCTCAGTACACCCCTTCGACCACCGTTGTCGCAAAGCGTGAGAAGGGGCGGACGTTGCGCACGCCGTCCCAGGGGTACTGGCGGCTCGGCGCCTCGCGCTCGGCCTCGTCGCGCTCGAGGAACCGCGGCATGAAGAATTCCTTGGTGAGGGTCGTCAGCCGCACACGCCCGGTTTCGCCGTAGTTGACCAATCGGAGCGGCTCGTCCGGATCGACGACCTCGATCATCGCGCGAGGGAGCGGTGGGTAATAGATGATCGCGTAGTTGTCCTGAGGTTCGGGTGGCTTATGCGTCGCAAGGCCCATGAGCGTGTTGCCGTACGTCGGAGCGAAGTAGACGCCATCGAGCAGTTCCTCGACGGCGAAGCGATGGAACTGCGGAGTCATCTCCGTCCCACCGCAGAACACACCGCGAATCCCCATCTTCTTGAGCGACACCTTCTCACAGAGCGCCTCGAGCAGCTTGGGGGTCGTGAAGAGGCAGCGGATGTTATCGTGCGCGCGCATCAGCGTCAGCGCCTGGTCGATGACGTGGCGTTTGTACGCCTCGACCTGATCCATCTGCCGCGCCTTGAGCAGCTTGATCACCCACCGCGGGTCCAGATCCACCATGAAGCAGATCCCACCGCGGTACTGCGCGAGGTGTTCGACCGCGAGCCTCAGGCGTCGGGGACCGCTCGGCCCGACCATCAGCCAGTCGGATCCCTTCGGAAACGCGTCGTCTGGAAGGGTCTCGC
>JAIVJE010000314.1:1611-10284 GCA_020200195.1 Acidobacteriota bacterium
GTCAGACCCCGCGCGGTAGAGCGTTTCGAGGAATGCGTCACGCAACCGATCCGAGAACGGACTGTCGGAAGCACAGTCGGTCTCCTGGCTGCGCGTCAGCGCCGCCAGCGCACGCCGTTCGTCGCGGCCGGCTGCGTCCCACCATTCGGCCAGCGGTTCCAAGTCATGAGTGCCGGTGGTTGCCACGGAGTCGGATGGATACGCCGCCGGATCCCGGAACGGCTGGTCATTCGTGTGCCACTCGCGTTCCCAGCGGAGCACTTTGAGTCCGGGTACGCGAAGCCGTGCCATCGACTCACGGACGAAGTCAGGGATCGAGCCGAGGTCTTCCGCGATGATGCGCGCACCGGAGCGGGAGAACATCGACAGCAGCTGCTCACCTTGTTCGCGCTGCGAGGGTTCGTCCGGCGGGATGAATGCCGTCGAGCCGTCGCGCTCGCGGACGAAGGTGCGGTAGAACCCGACGACGTGATCTAGGCGGAAACCGTCATACAGCTCGGCGCACCGTCGTGCGCGCTGCCGCAGCCACTCATGGCCGCCTTCCGCCATGACGGTCCAGCGGTAGACGGGGAGCCCCCAGTCCTGCCCGGTTTCCGAGAAGGCGTCCGGGGGCACGCCTACGGATGCGTCGTGCCGGAACTCGTGCTGCCGCGCCCAGACGTCGGCGCTGTGCCCGCTGACCATGAACGGGAAGTCGCCGAAGACGCCAACATGACCGCAATCACGACGGGCGCGCTGCCACTGATCGTCCGCGACCCATTGCAGATACTCGTAATACAGGATGAGCGCATGGAGCCGCTCCCTGGCCGCCTCCAGCGCCACGGGATCGCGATCCCGAACTGCCGGTTCCCATTCTCGCCAGTAGCGTGACTGATTCTCATCATGCAGCGCGCGAAACAGGCCGTAATCCTCCAGCCACCAGCGTTCGCGAAACCTGAACGATCGGAACGCCAGATCCCGCGCTGAGCTCGTCTGCCATTCCGTCTTGAAGAACCGGGAAAAGGCCTGGCGGAGTGCACTCCACTTCAGTCGTCTGACGTTGCGGTAGTGCACACTGCGCGATTGGCGCACCTGGGCGAGGACGACGCGGTCGTCCGGTGACAGCGACGTCTCACCGCCCGTTGCCTTGAAGTCCTCCAAATCACCGAGACTGATAAACAACGGATCGATCGCCATAGCGCTGATCGCGGAGTACGGCGAGTTCTGATCCGCCGGCATCTCGTTCACTGGCAGCAACTGGACGAGGTCGAGTCCTGCGGCGGCGAGCCACCGCGCGAGCCGAGGGAGGTCAGCGACTTCGCCGATCCCCCAGCTCGTGCGGGACGGGATCGAAAACAGCGGCACGAGGACGCCAGCATGGCGACCTGAGGCGAAGCGACCATCAACCACCGGCGCGCTCCATAACGCAGCGTATGCCGTGCAGGAATTCATCCGGCCCAGGCAGCAGGCTGACGACGAGGAACGCCTCGTGTGGAAAATCGAAGAAGAACCCGGGGTGCAACAGAACGCTGTCCTGTTCCATCAGCGCGAGGACCAGTTCTTCTTCGGATTGTGTCGACGGCACCCGGCACACGGCTGACCATCCCGCGTCAGCGTGCAGGAGCTCGACGGCTGAATGCTGAGACACCTGTGATGCGAGCGCGTTGTAGTTGGCGGTTACTCGAGCGAGGATCTGCGGTCGTACGGTCTCGCCCACCTCGATCAACGAACGCGCCGCTGCCTGGACTGGTGTCGAGACCGAGAGGTAGGTGTCGCAGATCAGCTCGAGACGATCGAGCGCCTCTCGCACGAGCGCGTCAGGGCCTTCGACAGCCATCCAACCCAGCTTCACCTGCGGAAGGCCCGCGGACTTCGACAGGCCGCCGAGATGGAAGGTCAGTGCGTTGAAAGATCTGGGCGCGTGAGCGGCTGGGCCGCCTCGGTCCTCGCCGGGATGAAGCGGATAATCCGCGAATACCTCGTCGATGATCAGTGTCGCGCCAGCCGCCGCGCACCGCTCATCCAATGCATCGAGTTCCGAGCAGGTAAGCAAGGACCCGGTGGGGTTGTTCGGGCTCACCGCCAGGACCGCGCGGACGCGGTCGGACCATTGGTTGTCTACGGATGCAAGATCGGCCTGCCAGCGGCCGTGATATTCGAGCCGGTAGGGCACGGGCTCGACTCCGTCCAGGCGCGTCAGATGATCGAACAACGGATAGCTTGGAACCGGCACCATCACGGCGTCACCGGATGGTCGGCACAGAAGTTTGAACAGCAACGAGTATGCCTCGCTCGTGCTGGCGGTCAGGACAATCTGAGCGGGGGGAACGTCCCGCCCCCGCCTGGCGTAATCACGGGCGACCGCCTCGCGAGCTGCCGGTAACCCCAGCGGCACAGGTTCATAAATACGCGCTGCAGGGCCTGCGAGCGCCTCCAGGAGCCGTGGTGGATACTCGATGCCGACGACCGTCGGGTTGGTCACGGTGAGATCGATCAGCGTCCGTTTCTCGCTCCGAGCGCGGGCTGCGGCTGCCGCCAGGCGGTTGGGCTGACGATCGACCGGCACGCGAGGCGAAAACATCACGCTTGATAGACTATAGAACGGGGTGACGATGCTGGTCTCCGGCCTTCTCGGTAATCGCAGATCACGAGGCGTGATCGGCGGCGCGATCGCGCTCGCGCTCACTGCCTCCCTCTCCGCGGCGCAGGCGCCTGCTACAGGACTACCGGCGGCCCCAGCGCGAAAGACGCTGGAAGTTCCGTACACGCAGCTCACGCTGGCCAACGGACTGCGTGTGATCCTGCACGAGGATCACACCGTGCCACTCGTGACCGTCAACGTCTGGTATCACGTCGGGTCGGCGCGCGAGAAACCGGGCCGGACCGGATTCGCGCACCTGTTCGAACACCTGATGTTCGAAGGGTCTGCCCACGTGAAGGAGGGCGCGTTCGACTCATTGCTCGAAGCCGCGGGCGGCACGAACAACGGCTCGACTTCCCTGGATCGCACGAACTACTACGTGGACATTCCGTCGAACGCACTGGAGCTCGCCCTGTTTCTCGAGTCGGATCGCATGGGCTACCTCCTCGACACGATGACGCCCGAACGTGTCAATGGACAGCGCGACGTCGTCAAGAACGAGCGACGCCAGAACTACGAGAACGCTCCGTATGGCATGGCGTCGATCGAAATCGACACGATGCTCTACCCGGGAGGGCATCCCTATCGCTGGCCGACGATCGGTCACATGGAAGACCTCACGGCGGCCAGCCATGAGGACGTTGTCGATTTCTTCAAACGTTACTACCAGCCTGCCAACGCGAGCCTTGTGATTGCGGGCGACATCGATCCCGTGCGAACCCGCGCGCTGGTCGAGCAGTGGTTCGCCGACGTCAAGCCCGGCGCCGCGGCGGTGCCGCCCATCGACTATCCGCATCCGATGCTGACCGAGGTCAAGCGGAAGACCATCCAGGATCGCGTGCAGCTGCCGCGGCTGTACCTCGCCTGGCTGACACCCGCGCATCTGGAGCCAGGCGACGCCGAGCTCGACGTCGTCTCGCAGATCCTCGCGGGCGGCAAGAACTCGCGGCTCTACAAGCGACTGGTGTACGAACTGCAGATTGCACAGGACGTCAGCGCCTTCCAGGCGTCGTCGCGCCTGGGGTCGCAGTATCAGATTGTCGTCACGTCCCGGCCGCCGGAGGGTGGCGCCACTTCGCAGTCGTTGATCGACCGTCTCCGCACGATCGTGGACGAGGAGATCGCCAAGCTCCAGAAGTCGCCGCCGGACCAGCGCGAGCTCGACCGAGCGATCAACCAGATCGAGGCCTCGTTCTACAACCGGATGGAACAGGTCGGCGGCTTCGCCGGCGTCGGAGACCAGTTGAACTCGTATTACTTCGCCACGGGCGACCCGGACTATTTCAACGAAGACCTGTCCCGCTACCGCGCGGTCTCGGCTACGGACATCCAGGCGGCCATAGCCCATTGGCTGCCGGCGGGCCGCCGCGTGGAGCTGGTCGTCGAGCCCGCGAAGGTGGGGAAATGACGTGCGACGTGCGGTGAATACATGAGAAACATGTTCGTGGCGACATTGATCGCCCTCGCCTCCGCTGGACAGCAAGCGCCCGATCGCACGGCACTGCCCAAACTGGGGCCGCCGCCTGCGCTCAAACCGCCCGCGATTCAAAAGAGGACGCTGACGAACGGCCTCCCAGTCTGGATCGTCGAGCTGCACAAAGTACCGGTCGTGCAGGTGAGCCTGATCGTCAAGGCCGGCAGTGCCGCCGACGCCCGCGGCAGGTTCGGCGCCGCCAGTTTGACGGCGGAGATGCTCGACGAAGGGGCCGGCACCCGGGGCGCGCTGGAGATCGCCGACGCTGTCGATTACCTCGGCGCGCAGCTCTCGACAGGCAGCTCGTTCGACGCATCCACGGTCAGCTTGCACGTGCCGGCCGCGCGGCTGGGCGACGCGTTGCCAGTCATGGCGGACGTCGCGCTGCGGCCCACGTTTCCCGACAAGGAACTGCAGCGTATCCGCGAGGAGCTGCTGGCGTCGCTCGTCCAGGCCGAAGACGACCCGACGACGCTCATCCGGGTCGCGTTCCCGCGGCTCGTCTACGGCGACACCCATCGCTACGGCACGCTCGACATCGGCACAGCCGCCGCGCTCAAGGGATTCTCGGTCGAGGACCTGCGGCAGTTTCACGCGGCACACTACCTTCCCTTCCGATCCGTCCTGATCGTCGCGGGCGACGTCACGCCCGATCGGGTGATGCCGATGCTCGAGTCGGCATTTGGCGGGTGGAAGTCAGCTGGCGCTGGCACGCCCGACACGCTGCCTGATGCGCCCCAGCTCAAGACGCGTCAGATCTACCTGATCGACAAGCCGGGAGCTGCGCAGTCTCAAATCCGGATTGGTTGGATCGGCGTTCCACGTTCCACGCGCGACTTCTTCGCGCTTCGTGTCCTCAACACCGTCCTCGGCGGCGCGTTCACTTCGCGGCTGAACACCAATCTGCGAGAAAAGCACGGCTACGCGTACGGAGCCAGCTCGACGTTCGACATGCGCGCGGGGGCCGGCCCGTTTTACGCGGCGGCCGGCGTGCAAACCGACAAGACGTCCGAAGCCCTACGCGAGTTCTTCAACGAGCTCGCCGCGATCAGGACGCTGATTCCCGCCGACGAGCTGGAAAAGGCGAAGAACTATCTCGCGCTGTTGCTGCCGCGCAACTTCGAGACCACCTCCAATCTGGCGGCGTCGTTGTCCCAGGTGTTTGTTTACAATCTTCCGGACGATTACTTCGCCACCTACACCGACAGGATTCGGGCGGTGACCCCTGCCGACGTCCAGCGCGTCGCGCAGAAGTACATTCAGCCCGATCGTTTTGCCGTAGTCGTGATCGGGGACCGCAAGATCATCGAGCCGGGCATCCGCGCGCTCACCCTGGGCCCGCTCCGCGTCGTGAGCATCCCGGAGATCATGAAGTAGATGCTGACGCTGAGCTTTGACGAGCTGCTGCGCTATACGAACGGCGAACGCGACAAATGGCGCGGATGGCTCGTCGCTCATCCCCCTGCCATGGACGCCCCGGTTCAGCCGGGAGGCCGGCTGCCGACGGTGGGGAAGCTCGTCGACCACATCTTTCTCGTCGAGCGACGTCACCTGCAGCGCCTCACAGGCGAACCGGTCAGCGAGTCGACCGGCCTCACGGGCAACAACGTTCAGCCGCTGTTCGACTACGCCGCATCCGTCAGACGGGAGCTCGATCAGTTCCTCGCCGGACTCGATGACGACGTCGCACAGGAGGAGCGGACCTTCGTCGTGGCATCCGGGTCGGCAACGATGACGCCGCGTAAACTGCTCTTCCACATCCTTCTGCACGAGACACGCCACTGGGCGCAGGTCGCATTGGCCGTGCGGCTCGCGGGCTTCGAACCGCCCGGCGAGCACGATCTCTTCTTCAGCCGGGCGATGCGCTGATGATCGAGCGGCTCGCCCGCCTGGGCTACGCGTCCAAGGCCGTCATCTATCTCATCGTCGGCAGCCTTGCGCTGACGGCGGCATTCAATCGCGGCGGCCGGGTGACCGACACGAGCGGCGCGCTGCGCGTGATCCTCACCAAGCCGTTCGGGCAGACCATCCTTATCGTCCTCAGCGTCGGGCTCTGCGGCTACGCCGTCTGGCGGTTTCTCGACGCGTTTCTCGATCCCGATCGCCACGGCACGAGCGCCGGCGGACTGGTCGAACGCATCGGCAACGTCATCCGGGCGTCGGTCTACGGGGCACTCGGGATTGAGGCGTTCAGACTGTCGAGGGGTCTCCGGGGATCGACCGGGCGCGAAACCGAGATGTGGACCGCGCGGATCATGGACTGGCCCCTGGGCGTGTGGATCGTCGGCCTCGTGGGGTTGATGATCGTGGCGTACGGGCTGTTCCAGATCGTCAGAGCGCTGAAATCACGCGTCGGCGGCTCGCTCGACATGACCCCGGTGCCGTCGCACTTGCGTCCCATGCTGATCAACATCAGCCGCTTCGGCATCGGCGCCCGCGGCATCGTCATCGTCGTGCTGGGGAGCTTCCTGGTCAGAGCGGCGCTTCAACACAATCCACGCACAGCAGCGGGCACGCGCGAGACGATGCTGGAAGTCGCCAACGCGTTCGACGGCCGCTGGATGCTGCTGGGACTGGGCGCAGGGCTCATCGCCTACGCGGTCGACCAGGCGTTGCACGCAGGGTGCCGCAGAATTCGGCCCGTGATTTAATGGCCAGATGTCTATTGGCGAATTCGCTTTACCTATACTTCTTCCTAATCATCAAGACGACGACGTCGCGCGGCGCGAATGTGTAGGTGTAGGCCGGGCCGGATGCACCTGCGACGAAGTTGACCGACGCGCCGGTTTCCATGTTCTGCCAGATCGCTTCAGGCACGTCAGGCGCAAACGTCATCGTCACCCCCTGGGATGTGCCGGCGTGGTTGATTGCGATCAGCAGCAGCGCATCGGCGGACTCGAGGAACCGCGTTTCGACGAGGCCGGCGCCGCCGTCGATGCGAACGTCCGGCGGTAGATCGTCGAGCGCGGCAGCGGTGCGGACGACGCGCCCGCCGGAGCGTTCATACAGGCGGAGCGCATCGGCAACCGGCGCCTGAAGCCCGCGTGTCGACTCGGCCACGACTACCGCGTATCGTGAGATCTGACCGGAGATGACATCGTCGGGGTGGATGAAGTCCGACTGAATGTTTCTGGCGAACAGCTGCCGATAGCTGCTGTCTGAGGCTGGACTTGCGGACAGGATGGCGACCGTCGCGCGCCGCGGCCGCAGGGGCTGGAACAACGCCGGATTACTTGTGACGACCGTGGCGACATCAGCCGCAGCCCGCGCACGCGTGGTGATGGCTCCGTCGGATCCGACCATCGCCTCGCGCCGGTCACGAGGCTTCCACGCGTAGTAGCCAATCGCGCGGGCGCCGCGCGACAGTGCCATCCAGCTCCAGACACGCACGTCCTGCGCGGTCACGCGTCCGCCGCCCGGACCGGCCTGCAGCTCTGCCAGCGTCCACCCTTTCTCGCGGCTGACGGATCGTATGAGGTCAAGTGCCGCGCCGAGCCGTGCGGGCCGCATGACATCACCCTCTGGCAGCTTTGGGTGTATCGCCGCCGCGGCGTGGTCCAGGAGAGCGGTGCGCCACCACACGTCAGTCTCCGATGCGACAGCCGATCCTTGGCGTGAGAGACGCGAGTGGCTGGTCACCGGATGCTGACCGCGGGCAGTCGCGGCCTCCACGAGAAGCTCGAGCTGTTCACGCATGCCGGTACCCGCCGGACCTGCGCGGCACCGTTTGGTATACGCCGGCGGACCGGATCCGACGTCGATCGCATGGAAGGACTTATGGCGCGCGGCGACCGTGGTGACCGCGTTCACGAATCCGGAAAGGTCGGTGCGATCATCGGCGGTGCTAAAGCAGTACCCTCCACGCCTGCGTATCAGCCACGAGGGAGGCGACTCCGTCTCGACCTGAACGATGACCTTCACGCCATGGACGTCGGCCGCGCTGAGCGTGCGTTCCAACACATCCAACTGATAGGTCGAGCGCTGCGGCTCCGCCACCGGCCACGCAACGGACGTAGTGATGCTGTTGAATCCCAGCGATCGGATCGTGAGGAGGTCCTCGGTGCCGTCGTACCAGACGCCGATTGGAATGAACGGCTCCGCCGGCCGTGTCTGCGGCGCCAGCCACGAGAGCCAGGCCACAAGCAGCGGCGCGGCGGCACCGCTCGTGCGGACCCGCCGGTGCAGAACCATCCGTGCAGAACCCTTGACGTGCGGAGCCTTAACTCCACCGCCGTATGCCCGCAGCGAGCGCCACGCCCGCGGCTACGTACGGCAGCACTCGTCTGACGTCGGAGAGCATCGTCTGTGTATATGCGCTCGACTGCAGCACGTGCCCGCGGTATGGCCCCTGCGTCCGGCCGTCACGCGTCGGTGCATAGAGGCTGTCCCCAGTCGCCACGGGCCGCTCGGGGTCACGCTGCTGACGGAACATCGCGCGCTCCACGTATTTGTCGGCGGAGCGTGGCGCGAGCATCGATATCAACGTCAGCATCCGGCCGCTCCTGCCCACTGTCACGTCGCGCACGCGCCTCTCGGCGCAGCGCAGGATGGCTTCCGCGACGACATCGGGCGCATAGAC
>JAIVJE010000021.1:0-6034 GCA_020200195.1 Acidobacteriota bacterium
GTGGAACAGGAGCCGAAAGAGGGACTCGAGCACGGGATTCAGCTAATTAGACTACAGGCCGCGCACTTCGGCCGCGCGAAAGCCTATGGCCTATCGCCTCAAGCCAATCACTACCTCGGCAGCGGGATGACGGAGAACGTCTGCGGCTCGCCAATCGGCGTCACGGTGTCGCCCGCAAGACGACCGAGCGTTGCGCGATATCGACCCGGGGGCACGACCGGTCCCTGGGGCGGGCCGCCTCGGCCCCCGAAACCGGGGTCTTGACCCCCTCCTTGACCTCCGGGCGCGCCGCCGCGCCCGCCCGGCGCCTGCGGCGGAGCGGGTGGGGCTTCTGCACGCAGGTTCCACGCGGCGCGCTGAATGCCCGGCGCTTTCGACACCTCGAACCGCCGGACCTGCTTGCCGGCGTCATCTGCGATCGTCACGACCAGCTTCGCGTCAGCCGGGGGCACCGACCCGACGTGATACGTGAAGACCGCGCCGTACGGCGGATTCGGCGTCGATTCGTTGCCCCAGGCGGCGCGCACCTGCCCCATCTCGTCATACTGATATGCATCACGAAGCGGGAACAACGTAGTCTCCGCCGACAGCGACTCGGCCGTCAGCGCGCGCAGGGCCGAGTAGTCGTCCAGGATGTACGCACCGCGGCCGAATGTCCCGACGATCAGATCGTTTTCCCGGCGCTGGATGTGAAGGTCTCGCGCTTGCGTAACGGGTATGCCCCCTTTGAGCTGCGTCCAGCTCGCCCCGCCGTCCACCGAGACGTACACGCCGAATTCCAGGCCGACGAACAGGAGGCTGCCGTTGATGTGATCCTGGGCGATGCTCCACGCGCCAGACCGTGCCGGAAGATTGCCGGCGATCGAAGTCCACGTGCGCCCGCGATCCGCGCTCTTCACCACATAGGGCTTGAAGTCGCCGCGTTGATAGTTGTTCAGCGTGACGAACAGGGTATTCGCATCGCGGGGCGAGGCGAGCACGTCCGTCACGTACGCGTACTCGGCCACGCCTGGGAGCTTCTCGACCTTGACCCAGTTCTTTCCGCCATCCTCCGTCACCTGCACGAGGCCGTCGTCGGTGCCGACATAGATCAGGCCCTCGAGCAAGGGAGATTCATCAATCGTCGTAATCGTGCTGAGGCGGGTCGTCGCGCGGTTGAACTGCACCGCGTCCGCGGGCCATACCTTGCCCATGATCTCCACGTTCGCGGGATCGAGCTGACGCGTCAGATCCGGACTGATCGACGCCCAGTTGTCGCCACGGTCGTCGCTGCGGTACACGCGCTCGCCCGCGAAATACAGCCGGCGCGACGCGTGGGGGCTGATCGTGAACGCCGCGTCCCAGTGCCAGCGGCCCAGCTGACCTCGGCCGCCCGTGGGACCCACACCAATCGGAACACCTTGCGCGCCGCGTCCCGGCTGACCGGCGGGTGGCGGTGGCGCCGGAGCTCCGGTAGTCACGGCAGCCGGTTGGGCCGGTTGACCTCCCACTGGCGGCGGCTGTGCCGGGTCGGCATCGTTCTCCTCGCGCACGGGCGTCGGGCCGCGTGGGCGGATGTTCCGGCTGATCCCTGAGCGCATGTCCACACGACTCAGATTCCCCTCCTGCGACATCGCATATACGGTGGCGGGATCCTCCGGATCGATGCGTGGCTGGAACCCGTCACCACCGCCCGTGACGTACCAGTCACTCGTTCGGATGCCGGCTCGGTTCACCGTGCGCGAGGGGCCGCAATGCGTGCCGTTGTCCTGCGTGCCTCCGCAGACGGTATAGAACGGCTTCGCGTTGTCGACCGCGACGCGATAGAACTGCGAGAGCGGCAGGTTCGTGAAATGCCGGAATGTCTTGCCGCCGTCCCACGTCTCATAGAGGCCGCCGTCATTACCCACGAGCATGTGGTTGACGTCGGCCGGGTCGAACACGATTTCGTGATGGTCGACGTGCATGCCGGTCCGCTCGAACCCGACCTGCGTGAACGTCTTGCCGGCGTCCTGGCTGCGGAAGATCTGCGTCTGGGTTGACCAGATCGTGTCGGGCGTGTGCGGGTCCACGAAAAGCTCATGGTAGTAACCCGGGTCGCCGCCCTGGTAGTCGCTCGTCCGGATCCAGGACGCACCTGCATCATCGGAGCGGAAGACACCGCCCTTGGTCCCCTGCGCGGCGATGATCGCGTAGAGCCGCTTGCCGTTGCGCGGATCGATTCCCAGACCGATCTTGCCGATGTCACCTTCCGGCATCCCTTTGGTCAGCCTGGTCCATGTTCCGCCGGCATTGGTGGACTTGTAGATGCCGCTTTCCGGACCTCCCCCGATGAGCTGCCCGACGGCGCGGCGGCGCTGATACGCGGACGCGTACAGGACCTCGGGTTTTCGGGGATCCATGACCATGTCCTGCACACCCGTATCCGGGCTGATCGTCAGGACGTTCTTCCAGGTTTTGCCGCCGTCCGTCGTTTTATAAACACCGCGGTCGCCGCCCGATGCCCACAGCGGGCCTATCGCAGCAACGTAGACCGTCTGCGAGTTGCGCGGATCGATGAGGATACGGCCGATGTGCTCGGAGTGTTCGAGCCCGACGCGAGTCCAGCTCTTGCCGGCGTCCGTGGATTTGTACACACCGTCGCCGAAGCTCACGCTTCGCTGATTTGTGTTCTCGCCCGTGCCGAGCCAGACCACGTTGGAATCACGAGGATCCACCACGACCACGCCGAGGGAGTACGAGCCGTACTGATCGAAGATGGGCGTCCAGGTGTTGCCACGGTTCTCTGTTTTCCAGAGATTACCGGTCGCTGCCGCGACGTACCATACACTCGGGTTCTTCGGATCGACTTCGACATCGGAAATGCGGCCGGTCGTCAGGCTCGGACCGATGCTCCGGAACGCGAGGCCTGCAAGACTGTCGGCATTCATCCGGCCACCGGAAGACTGCGCGAAGACCGCCGTCGTCGCAACCGCGACGGCGACCGAACATATCGAAACGCGGCGCATCCGTCTCTCCTGCAACTTCTCCGTAGTCATCGTGTTTCGCGAACCACGCACCAAGGACGAAGGACCAAGGACTACACGAATCACTTACCGCCCATGCCCGTGCCCTGCATCATTCCGGTGCTGCCGATAGTGCTGCCGGAGCAGATCCTTGCCGTAGTCGTTGCCGTTCGGCGTGCGCACGACGCTGTGCACATGACGACGGCCGGGGGTCCGTGGGCCGTCGAGGGCGACGGGCGTTTGATGATCGAACTCGATGAGGATGACGGGGCTCTGTATGCGGTAATAGAACACGCTGTCGTCAGCGGCCCCGCCGATCCAGCCAAAGTACGTCTGATCGAGGTGCTTCCGCGCCTCGTCCATCTTCACTTTCGCGTGGCCGGAATCCATGTTGTCTACGTACTCGGCGATGGTCTCGACGAGCCTAGCCCGCTGCGCCTGATCGAGCTCTGCTGCGCGGATGCCAGCGTAGTCCAGCACGAGGTTGTCGCGGAATGCCTGTGCGAGCGCGGTTGTTCGCGGTTTTGGCGGGCTGCAGGGTGGCCTTGGCTTGCTGCGCCGCGGTGAGCGACTGCATCAGCGCCAGCCCCTTGTTCTGCTCGTCCTGCAGCACCCGTGTGCCCGCGTACTTTCCGGACTCGGCGATCACGGGCTCGGATCCCATGAACGTCGGCGTCATCACCACCTGGTCGCGCAGCACGAAGTAATTGACGACGAGGTGATGGCCGTCGAGCTGCCAGCCCCACGGCTGGGTGGCCGACGGCTCCCCCATCACGGTCAGGTGATATAAGCCGTCGCCGTACTCCTCGAACCGCTTCGTCAGCTCGCCGAGGTGCTCGTTCAGCCGCATGATGTTGCGGGACTTCTCCAGCCCTTTCGCGCTCATCCCTGCGCCAATCATGGCGAACGCCTTGTCGCGCTGCGCTTCCGTCATCTCTTTGAAACTGACGCCTTGACGCGTGTA
The DNA here is from genome assembly GCA_020200195.1 of Acidobacteriota bacterium. Taxonomy (GTDB): domain Bacteria; phylum Acidobacteriota; class Vicinamibacteria; order Vicinamibacterales; family 2-12-FULL-66-21; genus JAIVJE01. Next base: position 3,949 of record JAIVJE010000021.1, read on the forward strand.
TCGATGGACGTTGTTCCATTTGCGCCACTCGCTGTCGTCCACCGCGAACGTGGTGCTCTGTCGCTGGTCGTCGGTGAGTACCGCGATGAACGCGACGGCCGCCTGTTGAACCGGCGCCGTGGTCAGGCCCGTTGCCTGGATGGGAAAGAGTCCCTCGATGATGGTGCCGTTCGTGGTGACGCCCTTGAACGGCTCGTCAAGCGGATCGGGCCGCTGTGCGGCGGTTGCCGCGATCGCCCCAACCGTTACAACCGCCAGACCGATTCGACGCCACTGATAAGCAGACATGCGTCTATTCTAGGCAACACGCGAAAAAGGGGACAGCCACCTTTTCCGCAGGGTCGCTCACGGAAAGGTGACAGTCCCCTTTTTCTGTCCCTCTTTCGGGGACTGCCTCCTTTTCCGGGGCGTCACGAGGAAAAGGTGGCTGTCCCCTCGTCCGACAGCTACTCGCGTCGCAGGAGCTCGAGCGGATCGACCCGCGCCGCGTGACGGGCCGGGATGTAGGATGCGACGCTCACCACCCCACACACGAGCGCTGTCACAGCCACGTACGTCGTCACGTCCTGGGGTTCGACTTCGAACAGGATGCTGCGGATCGCGCGACTGGCCGCAATCGCGACCATCACCCCCAATGCCACGCCTGGAACCAAGCGCCGCACGCCCACGAGGAACACCGACCTCAGGATGTGGCTACGTTGCGCGCCCAGCGCGAGCCGGACGGCGAACTCGTGCTTGCGATGGGCGACGTCGAGACTCACCAGGCTGAACAGGCCAACGGTCGTGAGGCCGAACGCGACGATCCCGAAGAGGCTGAACATCCATGCACTGAACCGCCAGGGTGCGACCGCTCGGGCGATGACCGCGTCCATGGTCGCCGTGCGCTCGACGAGTACGCGCGGGTCCAGACGGCGGGCTTCCGCTTGAATGACACTTGCGAGCGCACCGGGATCCGCGGCGGAGTGGACGACAATTTCATCTGCCGTCATGGATGCCTGAAGTGCGGCATCGTAGACATCCAGCCGCACGTCGTCGATCCCGCGGTAACGGACGTCGCTCACAACGCCGACGACTGTGCGCCAGGCGGTCGGTGGGCCCTCACGTGCCATGGTCGGCATCAGCATCCGCTTGCCGATCGGATCCTGTCCCGGCCACAGGCGGCGCGCCGTGCTTTCTCCGACCAATGCGACTCTGGTCGTTCGGCCCGTGTCGCTGTCGCTGAACAGGCGGCCGCGTTTGAGTGGAATCCGCATCGCCCGGAAGTAGCCCGGCGTGGCGATCTGGTAATTCAGCGCGGGGTTGTCTCGTGCGACCTCGGGAGAATCCCGCTGACCCTCGAGGATGACCCGCGTCTCCTGGCCAATCGGTCCAAGCGCGAGCGGACGAAGCGAGACGGCACCAACGGCCTCGACCTGCGGGAGGGCCGCAAGACGCGCAAGGAGGTCCCGCACCCATTCATTCGCACGAGCCTTCGTACTGCGTGGGTCGACATGCAGGGCCAGGACGTCTGATGGCAGAAAGCCGAGATCGACCTGTCGCAAATTGGAGAAACTGCGCAGGACGAGTCCGGATGCGATCAGAAGCACGACCGTCAGGCCAATCTGAAAGACCAGGAGCAGTGAGCGCGAGCGATAAGACACACGGCTCGGTGTAATGCGCGCGGTCTCGCCGAGCGCGTCGGATGGATCCGACCTGGACGCGTGGCGCACTGCAACTCCCCCGCACACGAGCGCCGTCGCCGCGACCACCGCGAGCGTGAACGCCGCGACCGGCAGATTGATCGCGATTTCCGACAGCCTCGGCATGTCGTCCGGTGCGAGCGCGATCACGAGCTGGACGATCCAGCGGGCGCCGAGGAGACCAAGACAGCCTCCGGCTAATGAGAGCACCAGCGTTTCCAGCAGCCACTGGCGGCCCAGTTCGGCGGGGCTGGCCCCGAGCGCGAGTCGAATGGCATGCTCACTGCGCTTCAGTGAGACGCGGGTCAGCATCAGCCCTGACACGTTCGCGCATCCGATCAACAGCAGCACTCCTACCGCCGCGAACAGCGCCCAGATCGCTTGCCTGATCGGGCCCTGCAAGTGGT
>JAIVJE010000021.1:6080-16880 GCA_020200195.1 Acidobacteriota bacterium
CGCCAACTCTTGGCGGAATCAGCGAGGATGGGAACAACAGGCGTCCAGAACTCGGTGCCTCGCGGGAAATCGAACCCGGGCGGCATTACGCCGACGACGATGTGGGGCGACCCGAGCTTCACCGTGGTGCCGATGACGCCAGTATCGGCACCGAACCGGTGGACCCACGCTCTGTGACTGAGAATGATCACGCGCGGCGCCGTGGGTAGGTCATCGCTGGGTGTGAACAGCCGACCCAGCGTCGGCGCGACGCCAAGGACGTCGAAAAAAGATGCCGAGACGCCGGCAGAAGCGAGCCGCGCAGTCTCGCCGCCACGCTCCAGGACGGTTGACCACGTCGACGAGCCGACGGCCGCAGTCTGGGAGAAGCTTTGTGCGGTGGTGGCCCAGTCTTGAAAGTTCTGGTAGGACACTTCCACGACCGGCACGTTACGACTTGGTTCGGAATGCCAGCAGATGACCAGCTGTCCGGATGTCTGACGGGAAGGGGCTTCAGTAGGATTTGATAGACGGCGCTGAAGATAGCGCTGTTGGCCGCCATCACCACAGCCAGTGTCAGGACCGCCGTGACCGTGTACCCTCGCTCCCTGCGGAGGTGACGCGCGGTCAGCCGAAGGTCCCTCAGCAGGTCCATTGAGGTCGGAAATCATGATACACAAAGTCCGGTGGGGCGTCCTCGGTGCCGCCAGAATCGCCACGAGGAAAGTGATCCCGGCGATGCAGCGCGGGGCGTGGTCGAAGGTGACGGCAATTGCGTCACGCGACCTCGCGAAAGCGCAGGAGGCGGCGTCGCTCCTGGGGATCCCGAAAGCCTACGGATCCTATGAAGCGCTCCTGGCGGACCAGGATATCGAGGCGGTCTACAATCCGCTTCCGAACCATCTCCACGTCCCGTGGTCAATCCGTGCTGCCGAAGCCGGGAAACATGTGCTCTGCGAAAAGCCGATTGGATTCGACGCCGCCGATGCAGCGCGCCTGCTGGCCGTGCGCGATCGTACCGGCGTGACGATTCAGGAAGCCTTCATGGTGCGCACGCACCCGCAGTGGCAGACGACCTGCGACCTCGTGAGGGAAGGGCGTATCGGCGAGGTCCGGGCGATGATGGGGTTTTTCAGCTACTCGAACATGGATCCCGAGAACATACGAAATGTCGCCGAGTATGGCGGCGGCGCGCTGCTCGATATCGGTTGTTACCTGATCCACACGGCGCGGATGATCTTTCGCGGCGAACCGAGCCGCGTCGCCGCGGCGATCGACCGCGATCCTGCGACGGGTATCGATCGCCTGACGTCGATGATCCTTGATTTCGGCGGCGCGCATGCAGTTGGCACGTGCTCCACGCAACTGGTGCCGTACCAGCGCGTGCACATCTTCGGTACACACGCGCGGATCGAGATTCAGATCCCGTTCAACGCACCGCCGGATACGCCCACGCGCATCTTCCTCGATGACGGCGCCGACCTGTCCGGCGCCGCCGCTCAGCAGATCGAGATCCCGGCGTGCGACCAGTACACCATCCAGGCGGATCTGTTTTCGCGCGCGATACGGCAGGACGCGCCACCCGTCTATCCGCTGGAAGATTCAATCGCGAACATGCGCGCGATCGATGCAGTGCTGGCTGGAGCCAGGTCGTAGTTCTTGGTCCTTAGTTCTTGGTCCTTGATAACTTTCATCATGGGCTCTCGATCCCGAGCGCAGCGCGGAGCGTCTGCGTCAGCTCGGGGGCGCCGGTGAAACGGTCCGCCGGAAATCGCCGGTACGCCAGCATCTCGTTGTAGATCGCTCCGCCCCGATACTGGTTCAATCCAAGCCCGGCGAGGTACTGCAGTCGCAGGTTCCGGTCGGTGTTGATCTCCGCACCGCGCAGCCAGACCGCGAGGTCAGAGGCTTGACCGGCGTACGTTGCCACCACCTCCATCAGCGACGGAAATCCAACTTCCTGCAGCGACGCCGCTGCCGCGGCGCGATCCGGTCCAGAGAGTCGTCGCTGTGCCGCATCGAGGTCGATGCGCGCCGGGTCCTTCTGGCCGAGGAGGACGACATCGTATCCCTCGCCGTTGTTCACATTCCCCCACACCGTGCCGCCGGGAAACACTTCGAAGAACGTCGCGATCTCGCTCTTCACCACTTCCGGATTGCTCTCGTATAACGGCACCCACTGCGTGACGAGGCCGCCCGGATTGAGGTGACGCTTCACCAGTTCGAAGTACTCCTTCGTATAGAGCGTGGCGGCGCCCTTGACCCATGGATGAATCGGGTCGGACGTAATGATGTCGAACGTATCCCGCATCGTCAGCACGTGGTGCCGCGCGTCGTCGTAGAAGACGGTCGCGCGGGGATCGCGAAGCACGGCGTAGTTCTGCTGTTCGAAGTAGGGCCCGATATGCCGTGGGATCAGCCGCTCGATTTCGCAGATCACCAGCCGCTGGACGTCGCGATACGGGACGAACGAGCCTGCGGTGACCCCGGCGCCGAAACCGACGACGAGCACCGAAGCGGGCTTAGGGTGCAGCAGCGCCGGAATGTTGCCAAGCATGCGCTGCAGGCGCATGTCCTGGGGCTCGGTCGAGGCTTCCACTTTGCCGCTCACGTGAAAATTTCGCACGCCGTTGGAGAGCTCTGAGACCGCGACCGCGGAATTCATCCCTTCTCCCACATAGAGGTACCGGATCCCGGTTTCGTCCCGCGTCGGCAGCGATCGCCCGTACGCCACGAGCCCGGGCGGAATACCGGGCGCAGTCCAGAACAGGAGCGCGACGAGCGCGGCCACTGCGGCGATCGCCCCCTCGCGCGCGATGACGGCACTGAGTGGGATCGGCGGGACGTTCGCGACCCCTGGCGCTGACCCGCGCGCAGGTGACGTGGCGAACACGAGCAGTGCCGCTGCCGCGGACAGGGCGATGAGCAGACGCTGGCTACCCTGGACGCCGAGCATCGGCACCACGACGAGGCTGAAGCCGACGGCGCCGGCAATCGCCCCTAGCGTGTTTGCGGCATACACGCTTCCGACCAGCCGTCCCGGATCGTGCTCTTTCGATGCAACCGCAGCCAGCGCGAGCGGGAAGCCGGCGCCCCACAGGCACACGGCTGGAAGCAACGCCCAGATACACCGAACGAGGTCGATCTGAAAGTTGAACCACAGGCTCGTGGAAAGCCACGGGTTGATGGGCCAGTACGGCACGGATCGCCCGAGCATCCACGCGGTCCATCCGCAGGCGATGGCCAGCAGGATTTGACACCAGCCGAGTGCAACTCGAGGCCGGGCGAGCGACCGCGACAGGAATGAGCCGACGCTGCTGCCAGCGCCGAGGCCCGCGAGAAAGACCGCGAGGATCAGCGAGAAGGTATAAACCGTCCCACCGAGCATGAGCGACAACACGCGCGTCCAGACGATTTCAGCGCCCAGCGCGCAGAAGCCGGATATCGCAATCGTCACGTAGACAGCCCACGCGCCGGAAACGACGATCCACCGACCGCCCTGGCGTCCGGTGTCGCGGCGAGACGTTGCGGGCGTTTCAACGCTCACGGTCTCAGGCCGCGCGCTTACCGGAAACGACGTGCGGCCGGCGATCGCGAGCGCGAGGACGCCAACGGCCACGTTGATCGCAGCCGCTGCACAAGTCGCCGTGGCCATGTCGTGAACCCGGAGCAGATAGAACCCCGCGAGTAGACAGCCGCACACTGCGCCGGCGATGTTGGCGCCGTAAAAGAAGCCGAGCCATGACACACCGTTGCCGGTCACGCCCACCCACCGCGCGATGACCGGCAGCGTCGCGCCCATGAGTAGCGTGGGTGGCAGCAGACACACGGCGCACAACGCGGCGCGGAGCAGAACTCCAGGAAAGCCGTGTGCCAGGCTGAACGCATACAGGGCTCCGACGAGGGGGATCGCAAACAGCACGCCGACCCCGAGCACTGCCATCGCGAGCTCGATGAACGCATATACGCGCAGCGGGTTCTGATCAGGCCGCACGTACCGCGGCAGCAAGAGACTGCCGAGGCACATGCCGCCCATGAACGTGCCGAGCAGCACGCCAAGCGACACCGCTGACGACCCGATGACGAGCTGCAGCAACTGGAGCCACACGACTTCGTAGATCAGCGCGGCGCAGCCGCTGCCGACGAACAGCAGCAGCAGCGCCGGCAGATATGCCGATGACGGCTTGTTCATGGAGGGCAATCGCTCACATTACCGATTGCCGGAACGGGCAGTCAAGCCATAGAGTCTGCGGATGCTTCGACGAATCAGCGCGGCGGTCATCGCGATGCTGCCGGTGGTCCTGGCGCTGTCCGCGTACGAGCAAGCGGGACGGCCGCGGTTCTCGACGGTGTTTCGCAAGGAGGAGTTCGCGACGCGACGCGGCCGGATCCTCGACGCCATCGGTCCCACGGCTATCGCGCTCGTGCAAGGGGCGCCGACCGTGCACTCCTCCGCGCAATTCAGACAGTCGAACGAGTTCTTCTACCTCACCGGCGTCACCGTTCCCCAGGCGTACCTGCTGCTCGACGGCGCGCAACGGCGAAGCGTCCTGTACCTGCCGAAGCGCGACGAGCGAAGGGCCGCGACCGAGGGGGCGCTGCTGAGCGCCGACGACCCAGGTGCGGTCACGACGCTCACCGGGATAGACGAGGTCCGCAGCCTCGAACAGTTGACCGACGACGTGAGGACGCGTGAGTCCAAAGCGACCGCGATCTACACACCGTTCCAACCGGCCGAAGGCGACAGCGAGAGCCGTGACGGAGCGAAGCGGCGGAACGCGGACGCGGCGGCTGATCCCTGGGACGGCCGTCCGAGCCGCGAAGCACGGTTCGCGGATCTGATCAGGTCGCGCGTGGCGGGTGTCGAGGTACGCGACCTCTCGCCGACGCTCGATTCCATGCGCAGGCTCAAGAGCGAGGCCGAGATCGCCGTCATCGATCGCGCGACCCGCATTGGCGGCGAAGCGATTCTGGAGGCGATGCGCAGTACCGAACCGGGTGTCCTCGAGAGTGAGACGTGTCGCTGGCAGGCAACCATCACCATTGGCGAGTTCATCGACTCCAAGCCTACCCGCGTGTGGGCGGTCGCGAGGCGACTCGCGACATCACCAAAGCGCGACCTGCGAGCGGCGGCGTCCGCCGTGCTGCTTGAACATCTGCTCGAATGTCAGAGCACGCGTATGATTCCGGTGATACGAGCGGAGCCCACGCGCGGCGACCGCCGCTTCGCCTCAGCGATTGCAATGTGTTGGAACTTCGGTACTGCGCGCACCAGGTCGCGCATTCAGAAGATCATCGACGCTGCGGGGGACGTCGTCACGCGGCGTCGGAAGCCAGACGAGAGGACTCGCATGCGCGCGCGCCGCTGAGCGCCGTACTCTGGAAGAGGTTGCGATGGTTCATCTGATTGCGGGCGTGGCGGCTTTGTTGTGCACCCTCTTCACCGGCGCCGCTCTTTACATGAACCTCGTCGAGCATCCTGCCAGGCTGTCGGGCGACACGGAGGCAGCCGCGCGCCAGTGGGCTCCCAGCTATCGACGCGCCGCGATCATGCAAGCGACACTCGCCATGTCGGCTGCCGCGACGGGAGTTGCCACGTGGTTCCACGGCGAGGGAATCGCATGGCTCTGGGGCGGGCTCCTGATCCTTGCCGTCGTGCCCTTTACGCTCGTCGTGATCCGCCCGACCAACGACCGCCTACTCGCCGGCGGCCGAGACGTGCCCTCGGCCGAGACTCGCCAGCTACTCGAGCGGTGGGGGTGGCTGCACGCGGTTCGGACTGCTCTCGGCCTGGCTGCGTCAATCGTCTACCTCTATGCCCTCGCGCATATCTAGTGCCGCTCCTATCTCCTACCTCCTGCCTCCTACCTCCCTCGCTGGTAGCCGGCAGCTGGTAGCTCCTTATAATGGTCTCCACCGGATGGCCCCCAAGCAGCCAGGCTTCATGGATTACATCGGCGCGGCGTTCAACGCGCGTCCGATGGGGATGTTCGTGGCGCCCAACTGGGTCGGTCTCGGCGCATTCGGGATCCTGGGGCTCGCGAATCCGGGCTTCTGGGTGCTCGGCGCCGGCCTCGAGCTCGGCTACCTCCTGACCCTCGCGACGAATCGCCGCTTTCAGCGTGCGATCGCCGCGCGCCCCCAGGCGGCGTCACGCGACGAGTGGCAGCAGAAGATTGCCGGCGTGCTCGGCCGGCTGAATCCGGAAGACCGCCGCACCTACCAATCACTCGCGGCGAGGTGCCGATCGATTCTCGACCTGCAACGCCACAGCGCATCCGAAGCACCGCTCGGCCTCGATGCCCAGGCCGACAGCCTCGGACGCCTGTCGTGGACGTTCCTGCGACTGTTGCTCGCGCGCCGGACGATCCACAACGTCATCGGCGAAGCGTCGAGTGACACCTCGCTCGGGGATCGCATCGCCGCGCTCGAACGGCAACAGGCGGATCAGAATGCCCCCGACGAGCTCCGCCGCAGCATTGGCGGGCAGCTCGACATCCTCAAGCAGCGGGTGCAGCAGCGTCAGGACGCCGATCGCAAGCTCGCGTTCATCGACGCCGAGCTGGGCCGGATCCAGCAACAGGTCGAGCTGATTCGCGAGCAGGCCGCGCTGTCCACCGACCCCGAGCTGCTCTCGCGGCGCATCGACGAAATCACGGCGACGCTCGGCACGACCGGGCAGTGGATTCGCGATCAACAGCAGGTGTACGGCGCCATGGAGGACCTGCTCACCGAGCCGCCGCCCCTCGGCGCTGACGCGGGCATCAGGGAGAGTCAATGACCGACACGCTCCCCCGCTGGGCGTCCGAGATGCGCGACCTGTTCCGCTCCGGATCGGCCGCGCAGTTCATCGTCCATGGCAACGTGTTCGACGTCGTGCCCTCGAACGGCAAGCTGCTGGCGGTGCCGGCGTTTCTCGAGCAGGCGATGTTCGCGAGCTACGACGTCGTGCTCCGCTACGACCGGTCGCGCGGCGCGCGCGCCACGCGCGGCGGCGAGGACTGGGCCGAGTGGCTTCAGCAGGCGCTCGGACGCGAGGGCGCCACGATGACGCTGTTGCGGGAGCCGGGCTCGGCGCTCGAGCTCATCGACCGTTACCTGCTGCGGACGCTCAACCTGCAGGCGCTGCCGAACGCGCCGGCGCCGCGGCGGATCGCCGTCATCATCGAGTTCGCCGAGTTCGTGGTGCCGCGCGGCGGCGCCGTGCAGCTCGGCGGACCGTTCGCGGCCAACACCGTCAAAGTGCTTGGCTGGGCCAACGATCCGGCCATCGCCCATTCGAACATCGTCACGGTGCTGGTCACGGAGGGGCTGCACGACGTCAACGAACTGGTCGTGGAGAATCCTCACGTGGCGGCGCTCCACATACCGCTCCCGGATCAGGCTGAGATGATCGCTTACGTCACGACCCTGGCCGCAGGGCAGTTCCCCGACCTGGCGGCGAAGTGTGACGTTCCGCTCGAGACACTCGGAACGAGGCTCACCGGTCTCAGCCGCGTGGGGGCGCGCACGGCGATCGCGCTGGCGCTCGGCAACGACAAGCGCATCACGTCGGAGTGGCTCGGGAAGATCAAGAAAGACCTGATCGAGCGCGAGTGCCAGGGGCTGCTCGACTTCGTCGAGTCTCCATTCACCCTCGACGATGTGGCGGGGCATGAGGCGGTGAAGGCGTGGCTGCGGGAGGACGCGACGCTGCTGGCGAAGGGAGCGCTGCGCGCCTTGCCGATGGGTTATCTGATCGCCGGCCGCATCGGCACCGGGAAAACCTTCCTGGTACAGTGCTGGGCCGGTGAGATCGGCATCCCGTGTGTCGTGTTCAAGAACTTCCGCGACCGATGGGTCGGCGCGACCGAATCCAATCTCGAGAAGATCTTCGCCATCCTCCGCGCGCTGGGGCAGGTCGTCGTCTTCGTCGACGAAGCCGATCAGGCCGCCGGACGCCGCGAGAGCGGCGACGGCGACAGCGGGCTGTCCGGCCGCGTGTATTCGATGCTGGCGAAAGAGATGTCCGACACCCGGAACCGCGGACGGATCGTCTGGGTGTTCGCCACGTCGAGGCCCGACCTTCTGGAAGTCGACTTGAAACGCCAGGGCCGCCTCGACGTGCACATTCCGCTGTTTCCTCCCGAGACGCCACAGGAGCGGGACGCCCTCCTGCTCGCCATCGCCCGCAAGCTCAAGTTTCCGCTGGCCGCCGCTGATCTACCGCCGTTCACCGGAGACGTGGCGCTGGGGGGGAACGAGTTGGAAGGCGTGCTCGTCAGAGCGTTGAGGATTCACGAGTTGAGCGCCGAGCCCAAGCCGTCCATCCGCGACGTGCTCGCCGGCGTGCTGACCGACGTGCGGCCCAACCCGCACACGCGCAAGCTCGAATACATGGACCTCGTCGCGGTGAAGGAGTGCACCGACGCCCGGTTCCTGCCGGAGAAATATCGCGAGCTCTCCCCCGAGGAGCTGGAGTCGCGGATCGACGAGCTGCGGCGGTTCGTGTAGCCGCTTGCGGGATAGAATGAGCGCGCCGAAGACAGGAGGCGGATAAGCATGTTCTCGCGCATCGGACGTCTGTTCCGAGGGATTCTGGGTCTGTTCATCAGCGGGATCGAAGAATCGAATCCCGAGGCGTTGATGGAGGCGGCGCGGCAGGAATTTCGCGATCGCATGACGCAGTACAACCTGCGCTCGCCCGGATGGCGGGGGTCGCGGAGCGGCTGAAGAGCCAGGTGAACGGCAAAGCGACGCGGGCGCAGGATCTCGAGCGCCGCATCCTGGCGAACCATCGCGCCGGCAACATGGAGCTGGCCGGCACGCTGGCGCGCGAGCTCCAGGAGCTCAAAGCGGATCTCGGCGTGGACTCGCAGGAGCTGACGGAGACCGAGGAAGCCTACCAGGCCAACCTGCGCCAGGCGAAGCTTGCGCAGCGCGAGTTCGAGGACAAGGTACGGCGTCTCGACAAGCAGCTCTCGCAGGTCAAGATCAAGGAGGCGCAGGCGGAGGCCGCCGCGGCGCTGTCGAGCGTGGCGTTCAAGGCTGGAGACCTCGGCGACACGATGAAGCGGGTCGACGAGATCCTCCAGAAGCGCTACGAAGTGTCCGCGGGCAAGGCGCGGCTCGCGAAAGACCTGGTGGATATCGAGGCCGTCACCGAGAAGGAAAACGAGCGGAAGGCACTCGAACAGGTCGCGCTCGCCGAGTTCCTGGCGGCGCAGGGCATCCAGGCGACGCCGGAGGCAGGACAACAGACACCGGCCACGACGAAAGAAATCGGGCCTGAGCGATGAACGGGCAGCCGCGCTTTACCGCGCTCGGCAAGATCATCTCGATCCTGCTCGTCGCGGGCCTGGTCGCGCTCGGGTACTACATGATCCGGCGCGGCGGCGACGAGCGCGCGTCCGCGCCGTCCGAAGGGGCAGAGGCTGGCGCACCCGCGGTGACGGAGGTGCAGGTCGAGGTTCCGAAGCTCTCGCCGCCTGCGCCGTTTCAGTTCAAAGACAATATCGTCCCGATCGAGATCAGCGAGTATGCCGGGTACGCCGGACTGATTGCGGCGAACGGGGGGCTCGAGCCGACGGAGAACTCGTACTTCTTCAAGAACCACGGTTTCAAAGTACGGCTGACCGTCAGCGAAGACGAGAATTGGTCCGAGCTGAACGAGGGAAAGCTTGCGGCGTCGGTGACGACCGTCGACGTGCTCGCGGCGTACGGCCGTCAGCTCCACGCGGTCGTCCCCGGGCAGATTGGGTTTTCACGCGGTGCGGACGGCGTGGTCGTCCGCAGCGACATCAAGCGGATCAATCAGCTCAAGGGGAAGACCATCGCGACCGCCCAGTTCACCGAGGTGGACTTCTTCATTCGCTATCTCGCGCAGGAAGCAGGGCTGCCGATTCATGCGCTCGGCAGTCTCGATGCGACGCCGCACCCGGACCGGCTGAATCTCGTTTACACGGAGGACGGGTTTGGCGCGGGCGATCTGTTTCTGACCGACATCAAGTCCGGCAAGAACAGGCTTGCCGGCTGCGTCACGTGGGAACCGAAGGTGTCGGAAGTGGTCGAGGGGAGCGGCGGCCAGGCACACGTCCTCACGACCAACCGGAACCTTCTGATCATCGCGGACGTGCTGATCGTCCATCGCGGGTTCGCGCAGGAGCAGCCGAAAGTCGTGCAGGGGCTGGTGCAGGGGCTGCTCGAGGGCAATCGCATGGTGCGCGACCAGCCGGAGTCCCACCTCGACGTGGTGGCGCGCGCGTTCAAGTGGAGCCGCGCGGACGCCAAGAGCGAGCTGGCGAACGTACACCTTTCGAACCTGCCGGAGAACCTCGCGTTCTTCTCCGGCGCAATCGACGCCGCCGGCAGCTTCGGCGGCATCTACCAGTCCGCGGTGCTTGCCTACGGCAGCGATCTCATCAAAGACCCGCCGGACCCGAGCCGCTTCGCGGACCTCACCGCCCTGCAGGCGGTCGAAAAGGCGGGCATCTTCAAAGACCAGAAGGTCGCGATCGCACCGATCCGCACCGGCGGCGGGACATCCGTTGAAGCCGATCCACTGCTGAGCAAGGACATCCGGTTCTTTTTCGAACCGAACTCCGCGACGCTCGACCAGTCGAACCAGGAGAACATCCGCAATCTCGAGTCGATCAAGCGCCTCCTGCAGGTCAGCCCGGGATCCACGCTGCTGCTGCGCGGGCACGTGGACAACGCCAGGGTGGAAGAGTTCCGCAAGATGGGCGGCGAGGCCTACGTCCGAACGCAGGCGCTGAAGGCGATGGAGTTGAGCAAGAACCGCGCGGCGGAGATCCGCAAGCTGCTGATCGAGCGGTATACCCT
>JAIVJE010000022.1 GCA_020200195.1 Acidobacteriota bacterium
GTGCTGTACCGGTCGGTCGACACAGGGGCGAGAAGCTTCGCGATGATCGCCTGCAGACCGGGGGGACAGGCGCCGTCAAGCGGCGGCGGCGGCTGACGAGCCCGGATCCGCTGTTCCAGCCGTCGTGTGTCAGCCGCGCGAAAAGGCTGAACGCCGCTCACCATTTCGTACAAGAGCACGCCGACCGCCCAGAACTCGGCAAGCGCGTCGATCTCTCCTGATTCGAGGCGTTCGGGCGAGAGGTAGGCGATGCTGCCAAAGTCGTTGCGCGTGACCTTCCGGCTGAGCGACAGCGCCTTGGCGATGCCGAAGTCGAACACCTTGATCTCGTCGCCGTCGAGAACGCGGATGTTCCTGGGCTTGAGGTCGCCATGCAGGAGACGATTGAACTTGCGCCCGTCGAGCGTCCGCTCGAACGCGTCCGCGGCCTGCAGGAACTCGCACAGCTGCGTCGCGATGTGCGCCGCGCGGTCGGCAGGCATCGGCCCTTCGCCGATCACTTCCGAGAGGTTGCGTCCCTCCAGGTACTCCATCGCGATGAAGAAATACTGGCCGTAGGTGCCGTGGTCGTACACGACGGGGACGTATCGGCTCTCGCGGCAGAATTCCTCCTGCAGCGTGGCTCCCCAGCGTTCAGCTTCGAGCACTTGCTGGCCATCGCGATCGGCTTCGATCGAGACCAGCTTGAGGGCGACCCGCTGGTTCGTCATGGTGTCGGTCGCCAGGAACACGACCGCCATGCCCCCACGACCGATCTGCTCGTGGATCTCGTACCGACCGACACGATTGAAGACCGTCGTCATCGCCGGCCGCGCGGCACAGGTCGTGACCCGCCAGCCGGGCGCGCCTCGACGAACCAATTGGCTCGAGCGAACGCGGCGCGAGCCTGGCTCGACCCACTGAAAATGTTCGGGTTGCTTCCGACGAAGACGTTCGCGTTGAATTCCACAGCGCTCTCGGCTTCGACGATCACCGGCGTCTGAGCGCCGCCGCCCGTGCCGTTTCGCGCGAACACGCTGTGGGAGATTGCTGCGATCGCGCCCGACCGAACGGCGAGCGCTGACCCCGGGTTGTCTAGAATGTCGCCAGCGATGACCCGGATGCGGGATCCTCGGCCGATGTCGATGGCGACGCGCGCAGCGCCGGTAATCTCGACATCCGACATCGACAACTCCGAATCGGCCGTCAGAACCCCTGTGCCCAGCGGGGTCGCCGCGTCGCCGACGACGCGAAAGCCGTCGAGTGCCGCGGCGGTGACGTCCCTGGCGACAATCGCCGCGGTCTGTTCGGATGCTGTCCCGGGAAGCCGAACGATCGCCGCGTGCGGAACGGTGCTGATCAGCCGGACGTGACTCTTGAGCGTCAACGTCTCGCGATACTCGCCGGGTTCGACCACGATTGTCGTTCCCGCTTGCGCGCGCTGCAGCGCCTGAGCGATCGACTGCGTCGCGCGTACCACGATCATCCCGGTATCGGCCGCAGCCAGCGCGGTGTCGGTGGGGGCGGTGCGCGGCACAACCCGATCCGAACCGACGAACGACAATAAGATCGCGACCGTGAGGAGGACGATGTTAGCCATCCGGATGCCGCGCTTACGCGTCACCCCCTGCGGATCCGGGGTGCCCAGCCGGCGTGTGATTTCCGTTTCCGGCTCTGGCTCTTCCACGCGTGCACCGGGGAAATCCTCGCCTTCGACGTAGACGACCGTTACATTGTCCTTGCCCCCCGCGCCGTTCGCGGCATCGATGAGCGCGCTGACGACATCGTGCGGCCGTCCGGCCGACCGCCGGACGATCTGGTTGATCGAGGACGAGTGGACCATGTCCGTCAGTCCGTCGGTGCACAGCAGCAACGCGGCATCGGGCTCGAACGAAATCTCCTGCACGTCGATGAAATCGATATCCGCGGGCTCGTGCAGCTCGGAGCCGACGTCTCGGTAGACCTCGTTGCGGCGCGGGTGCTGCATGGCGTCGAGCTCGGAGATCTCGCGAGCGTCCTCGCGCTCGCCCACGGGAGAGTGATCGCGCGTGACCTTCTCGATACGGCCGCGCCGGAGCTTGTAGAGTCGCGTGTCGCCGACATGGCCGATGATGGCGCTGCCGTTGCGAATCACGACGGCGGTGAGGACGCAGGCCATTCCGCTCCATTCGGGGCGCAGGCCGGCGAGGCGATTGATCTCGTTGTTCGCGATCGCGATCGCCTCTCGAAGACGCCACGCGATCGGGCCTGTTTGCCGCTCCAGGCGGGCCCTGAGCAGGCCGACCGCCGTATCGGCAGCTTTGCCGCCGGCCGCCTGGCCGCCCACTCCGTCGATGACGATGAAAAGGCCGCGCGCGGAGTCTACGTGGAACCGATCTTCGTTGACCTCGCGGAGCAGTCCCGGATTGGTGTTGCCGGCGGCTCTCACGGCTCTGATGGCCTCGATCGATCTGCCGCTCATTACTCGTGCTTCGCTTCAGCGTTGCAGGCCGTCCACACGTACATGCCGACAAGCGCGAGCAGGATCAGCGCAAAGACGGGACGAGCCCACAGGAGCGCGGTCATCACCGGTTTGCTCCAAAGTCGAGAAAGATAGTGTCCGCGAGCCCGATTCTGGCGGAGTCGGGCAAAGCAGTCTCGGCGCCGTTCTCCCGCTTCGTGCCGTCGACCTCGTCAAACCCCCTCGGAACATGGCGTCCATTCAGCGTCGTGCCGAGCGAGCTCAGGTCGATCAGAAAGAAACGCCCGGTTTTCAGATCCCGGCGGATGCGAGCGTGCTCCCGGGAGACATCAGGCGACGATCTGATCCGAACGTCGACCGGATAGGCGATGCCGCCGCGGCCAATGGTGATGGAATCCTTGAGAACTTCGTACGCATGGTGACCCGCGTCGTCGTCGTATTCGATGCGAGCGACGACGGCTCCCGTCGCCGCGGTCTCTGCCCGGGTCACCGTCTGCTCGCGCGTCGACGTGTGGGGGCCGGCGTGAACCGTCGTGATGCGGCGCGTCCGCTCACCGACACCCAGCTCGGGGCGTGCCGGCAGAATCAACTCGGAGTCGATGAGGAGGTCGCCCTCTTCCATGTCACCATCCGGGTCGGCGAGAAAGTCCACTTTCCAGTCGGCGGCGGCGTTGTGGATCTCCGGATTCGAGTCGCGCCGCAAGCGGCCTGCCCAGCGCCGGATCCGCGACCCGTGGTTCAGCTTCAGGAGTTCATCGGTCAGCGCTCTCGTGGTCTGCTCCTGCAGAATTGGAATGATTCCTTCGAGGCGGGCGAATTCGCTGGCGTGAAGATAGACAGTGTAGCGGCTGGGGGCGAGCGTCGAATACTTCAGCGGCTCGAGGTTCTTGCACATGTTGTCGACGACGGCGTCGATGATGTCGCGCGCCGGCCGACGCGGCGCCACCATGGGGGAACCCATACGCGGCGAAGACATGGCATTACCTCGCGGGAGTCGGAGATCTGAAGATGCTTCGTGCACGGTGTATCACTCTTAAGACTGCCGGCCGCCGCCCTATGTTCCGCGAAACCGGGTAGCATTTCCTCGCCCCAGGCGCAGGGACCGTGGCCATGGGAGCACTATGGCAAAGGCACGCGCCGCAAGTCCTAAGGAATCGCGAAGGAATTCATAGGTACTCGACTGACCCGTGAGAGTTCGATTCGATCCATTCACCGTCGATACGGACACGCGGCAACTGATGCGCGGGGCATCCGAGGTCCATCTGTCGCCGAAGGCGTTCGACCTGCTCTGGAGTCTCATCGAGTACCGCCCCCGGGTCGTGGAGAAAACCGAGCTGCACACGAGGATCTGGCCGGATACATACGTGGTTGACGCCAACCTCAACGTCCTGATCGGCGAGATCCGCCGGGCGCTCGGGGACTCTTCGAGACAGCCGCGCTACATCCGGACGGTGCACGGGGTGGGATACGCATTCTGCGGCAACGTCGACAGCGTCAAGGATGGGCCCGTGGTGGCGGCAGCGCGGCAGACGGCGTGCTGGGTGGTCGCGAAGGACCGTACGGTCCGGCTGGTGGAAGGGGAGAACATCGTCGGGCGGGACCCGGAGTGTAGCGTGTGGCTGGATTCCGACAGTGTCTCCCGCCGTCACGCGCGCATTGTGGTCGACAGCGCGGACCGGCGGCTGTTGCTCGACGATCTGGGCAGCAAGAACGGCACGCGTCTCCGGGGGGTCCGCGTGCGCGAGCGCGTCGAGCTGTCCGATGGTGATGAGCTCGTGTTCGGCGCGGTCCGTGTGAAGCTGCGCTCGTGGACGTCGGCAACCGGCGCCGAGACGAAACGCATCACGCGCCCCAAACGATAGCCGCACGCTCAGCCCGTATCAGTGTTTGGCCGCAATATCAGTCGGCTGGCACCGTGATAGGCTCCGATCTATGCCCATGACCTCCATTGGCGATTCTGTGTTGAGGGCGATTGGTGGAACGCCCGTCGTGCATCTGCGGAAGGTCGTGCGGGCCGGCGACGCCGACGTGCTCGTCAAGCTGGAATCCGTGAACCCGACCGGTTCCTACAAAGATCGCATGGCGCTCGCGATGATCGAAGGCGCCGAAGCGCGCGGCGTTCTGCGGCCGGGCATGCGCGTCGTTGAATTCACGGGGGGCAGCACCGGCTCTTCGCTGGCCATGGTGTGCGCGGCCAAGGGCTATCGGTTCGTCGTGCTCTCCTCGGACGCGTTTGCACGCGAAAAACTGCTGACGATGGAGGCGCTGGGCGCTGAGCTGCGACTGGTGCCGAGCGACGGTGGGAAGGTCACGCCGACGCTGTTTCAGAGGTTCCAGGATGAGATCGCGGTTCTCGCGAACGAGCCGAATACTTTCTGGACGGATCAGTTTCACAACGAGGATGCCGTTCGTGGTTACATGGGCATCGGTCAAGAACTATTGGAACAGACCGGCGGAAAGATTGACGCGTTCTGCGGCGCGGTCGGCACCGGGGGAATGTTGCGCGGCGTTTCCCGCGCGCTCAGGGCCGGCGGCAGTTACGCACGAATCGTCGCACTGGAGCCCGCGTCGTCGCCCGCCCTGACGCAAGGACGGGGCGGCGCTCACCGGGTAGAGGGGATCGGTACCGGAAGCGTGCCGCCGCACATGGCCGATCGGCCGTATGACGAGGCACGCAGTGTGGATGAAGCCGACGCGCGGGCGATGGCGAAGCAGCTCGCGCGCGAAGAAGGCCTGTTGGTCGGCACGTCGAGCGGCCTCAACATCGCGGCGGCAGTGCAGCTGGCCCATGAATTAGGCCCAGGCAAGACCGTCGCGACCGTGGCCGTCGACACGGGTTTGAAGTATCTGGCAGGGGATCTGTTTTCGGGTTGATGTGAACCCCGCAGTTACCACCCGAGCACATAAACGGGAGCCACTGCTGCGAGTGCCGCGCCAACTTGCACTGCGAGCACCTGCGCCGCCCTTCTAGGAGCTTGCGGTAGCCACTTGATCGCGTAGAACGCGACGACCGGCACCTGTCCAGCCATGAGTAGCTGGCTCATTATCGCAGATAACTTTATATTACAAAGATTGATCCAGTCCTGCCAGGCGCGACAGACTGACCGGCAAATCGACAGCCGCGCATAACATGCCGATGTCTCCTCCGTTGCAACACGCCACCACGTCGGTGGTACCGATCAGACCTTGGATCTCAACATCAGAGGCGCTCTTATGATCAGGTACGGCTCTGCCTCCGTCATCGCCACGCTGTCGGCACTGTTCATTGCGTGCGGGCCATCGCCGGACAGGGCCGCACGGCAGCAGGAAGCACCAAAACCCAAAGTCGGCCTCCTGATGGACACGCTGCAGGAGGAACGCTGGCAGCGCGACCGCGACCTGTTCCTGGAGCGCGCCAAGCAGCTGGGCGCGGAGGTTCTGGTCGAGTCCGCCGAACGCGATGATGCCAAGCAGCTCGAGCAGGCCGAGTCGCTGCTCGGCCGCGGAGTACAGGTGCTGGTCGTGGTCCCCCACAGCGCAGAGGCTGCGGGCCGGATTGTCGAAGCCGCGAAGAAGCGCTCCGTGCCTGTGATCAGCTACGACCGGCTGATCCTGAATGCCGATGTCGATCTGTACACGTCGTACGACAATCGGATGATCGGCGAGCAGCAGGCTCAGTACCTGCGCAACCGGGCGCCGACGGGGAGCTATATCCTCCTCGGCGGCGCGCCGACCGACCACAACGCGAAGCTCATTCGTGAGGGCCAGCAGGCCGCGCTCGCGGACGCCGTCAAACGCGGCGAAATCAAGATCGTGGCCGAACCCTGGACCCCCGACTGGCAGGCGGACGCAGCCACGACGCTCACCGAGGCTGCACTGAAAAAAGCCGGCAATAAAGTCGTGGCAGTGGTGGCGTCGAACGACATTACGGCGGGCGGCGCGATCAAGGCGCTCGAAAAGCACGGCCTGGCAGGCAAGGTGTTCGTCTCGGGTCAGGACGCGAACCTGGACGCCGTCCGCCGAATCGTCAACGGCACCCAGACCATGACCGTTTACAAGCCGATCAGGCCACTCGCGCGCGGGGCCGCGGCCGCAGCCGTGCAGTTGGCCAAGGGTGAGAAGGTCGAAGGCACGTCAACGGTCAATAACGGCCTGAAGCCGGTGCAGGCACTGCTGTTCACGCCAATCGCCGTCCACAAAGACCTCATCGATCAGGTCATCATCAACGACAAGTTTCATACGCGCGAGCAGGTGTACGGGACGGCCGGACGAAAATGAGTCTCGAGGGTCGAAGCGCTCAGTCTGTTCAGGAAATGTCGTCAGTAGTTCGGGTTAGCTCTTCAACGCTGCTCCTCTCCAGCGCTGGATCCGCTGCTCGGGGCTCCACCGGCAGCCTGACGATGAATTCGGCCCCCTGGCCGATGCCTGCGCTCGTTGCGGAGACAGTTCCACCGTGCAGCTCCACGAAGTGGCGTACGAGCGCGAGCCCAAGCCCGAGGCCGCCCCGCTCGCGCGACATTCCGGGACCCGCCTGCCAGAAACGCTGGAAGATGAGTGGGATGTCATCGGCAGCGATGCCGCTCCCCGTGTCACGCACCCGCACAACGATCTCGGCGCCTTCCCGCATCGCTCGAAGCGACACGCGCCCTCCGACCGGTGTGAACTTGACGGCATTCGCCAGCAGATTCCAGGCGACCTGCCGCAGGCGATCGCGATCCCCCGCAATGTCCAGACCTGGCGCGAGCTCCGTCTCGACGGTCACGTGCTTGGCCCTCGCCGCGGGCTGAATCGTGTCGACCGCCTCCCGTAGCACGTCATCCAGCGATAGCGGTTCGACGGCCAGCCGCAGCTTCCCGGTGACCACTTGCGACGTATCGAGCACGTCATTCACAAGTTTCCCAAGGGCATCCGCATTCCGCTCGAGGACCTCGAGCGCTTTCGCACGCTGTTCCACGTCCATCGGCAAGTCCTTCTGCCGCAGCATGCGGGCGTAGCCAACCACTGCATTCAACGGGGTTCGCAGTTCGTGCGAGAGCAGAGCCAGGAACTCGTCTTTCGACCGGCTTCCCTCATCGGCCATCTGTCGCAGGCGCTTCTGCTCGCTGATGTCCCGCGCGATTTTCGAGGCGCCGAGGATCACGCCGTCGGCGTTGCGAATCGGCGACACCGTCAGCGAGATGTCCACGAGCCGTCCGCTCTTGTGCCGGCGGACGGTCTCGAAGTGCTCGACCGGCAGTCCAGCACGGATGCGCCTCAGCACGATCGCCTTCTCGTGGAGCCGGTCCTCGGGGATGATCAACGTGATCGGTCTCGCGACGGCTTCCTCCGCGGTGTAGCCGAATATCCGCTCCGCTCCCTGATTCCACGTCTGGATGATGCCGTCGAGGTCCTTGCTCAGGATGGCATCATCGGACGACTCGACGATGGCAGCGAGCGCAGCGCATCCCGTTCCATGCGTTTTCGCATCGAGATGTCGCGCGCGATTTTGCTGGCGCCGACCACAGCGCCGGCCGAATCGCGAATCGGCGAAACCGTGACGGATACGTCCACCAGCCCGCCATCCTTGCGGCGCCGGACCGTTTCGTAGTGATTGACACCGTCTCCGTCGCGCACTCGGGACAGCACGTAGTCTTCCTCGAACCTGCGGTCGTCGGGAATGATCAAAAGGATGTCGGCGCCGACCGCTTCGGCCACGGTGTACCCGAAAATGCGCTCGGCGGCGGGGTTCCAGGACGTGATGACGCCGGAGAGGTCCCTGCTGATGATCGCGTCGTCGGCTGACAGGACGATCGCGGCGAAGCGGGCCGCGAACTCGTGGGGCGGGGTGCTCATGCGGTCTCAAATACTATCCGGAAGCCGAGCCGCAGGCGAGCGCGCCGGATGCTGGCGTATCAGGATGAGCGTCGGGACGTCCGCCGCTCCGTCCCGTGCGGCATATTCTCTTCGCGATTGCGGATGTAAGCCGTCCTCACCTCATCCGAAGCCAGATTCTGTGTCTCTCGCGCCTGTTGACGCAGGCGTTCGAGCCGTTCTGACAGCGCTTTCAGCCGCGCGAGAACGTCGTCGGGGTGCATGGAGGGTATATCGACGGCGTCGGGGCCGAAGAACAGCCACCAGAAAAGGCGGTGGCCGAATTCACGCTGAGTTGACAGCCCATGACCGCAGCCTTACGATGCCCGCGGCAAACCCTCCCACGTGGGTCAGCCG
>JAIVJE010000550.1 GCA_020200195.1 Acidobacteriota bacterium
GGGTACGGCTCACCGCACCGCGGCGCGGATCGTGTCGCGCGGCGTGGGCGACGGCAAGGCGCTCGGACGGCTCGCCATGGACACGCTCGACGCCACCGGCATGGTGATGACGGCGTCGCTCAATTCCGTGATCACCGATTCTTCTCCCGGGATGTCGGCCTACGCGACCGGTCAAAAGAGCAACAACAACCAGCAAGGCGTGTTTCCCGACAACACGGCGGATCACTTCGACAATCCGCGCGTCGAATACATCGGCGAGATGCTGCGTCGCACGCGCGGCAGTCGCTTCAACGTCGGCATCGTCACCAACGCCGACGTCACGGACTCGACCCCGGCGGCAAATGCGATTCATACGTCCGATCGGTTCGCGGGCCCCGGCATCGCCGCGCGCTTCTTCGACGAGCGGGCGCGCAACGGTGTGAGCGTGCTGCTCGGCGGCGGCGAACGTCATTTCATGCCCAAAACCGCGGGTGGGAGTCGTCCCGATCATCGCAGACTGGCCGAGGAATTCGACAAGGTGGGATACGCACGCGTATCGAACGCGCGCGAGGTGAACGCGATGCTGACCGGCGGCACCTCACCCGCGCGGCTGATCGGACTGTTCCACCAGTCTCACATGCCAGTCGCATTCGACAAAGTCGGCGCTGGCCGCTACAGCGACGAACTGGCCCTGCCGCACAACGCGCCATACAGGGACACGCCGATGCTGGAGGACATGGCGCGCCTGGCGCTCAAGTCCCTCAGCGAGCATTCCCCCGCCGGGTTTTATCTCATGGTGGAGGGGGCGTCGATCGACAAGCGCGCGCACGCCGCTGATCCCGAACGCACCGTGTGGGACGTGATCGAGTTCGACCGCGCCGTCCAGGTCGCGCTCGATTTCGCGCGCCGGACCAATACCGATGCCAATCCCACCAACGACACGCTGGTCATCGTCACGGCGGATCATGAGTGTGGCGGGCTTGGGATCATCGGCGTCGGCAACGAGCGCTACACGCCGTCAAAGACAGGAAAGGCGGTGAGGGATTATGCCGCCGTGTTCCGGTTTGCGCCGGACCAGCAGCTCGATTTCTTTCCCAACTACACGGCCGACGATAAGGGATATCCCGTCGATCCGGACCCGTCCCGAAAGCTGCTGCTTGGCTGGGCCGCCGCCCCCGATCACTATGAGAACTGGCTGGCGAATCGCGTGCAACTGGAAGCGGCGATTGTCGAGGGCCGGGTCAGCGTGCCGAACCCGGCGCGTGACGCGGCGTCGGAGCCGATACCGGGATTCCTGGTCCCCGGCACGATCGAGAACGGGGCGACGCTGTGTCCCGCCGCGGATAGCTGTCCCGGCGATACCGCGTCGGTCGGTCATACAGTCGCCGGCCACACGGGAGCCGATGTGCCGTTGTCGGCCTCCGGACCGGGATCGTCTCAGTTCATCGGGGTGTACGAGAACACCGACGTGTTCCTGAAGATGCTGCGAGCGGGCAGCGGCAGCTATGCGCCGGCAACCGTATCACTGAATCGGCCAGCCAGCCGCCGGCCGTAATGCGTTCCAATCTACGCCCATCCAGCCGGCTAACGTCGCGGCGACCTGATTCGTGCGCAACGGCTGGTGATTCCGCCACGCGCCGCGGCGTGTCATCCGCCCGGAGATCAACGCGATCCACACATCCTGCGCCCCCTCGACCTTCGCGCCGTGATCGCGCCAATCCGCCGGCGTCCGCCCTCGGCCATGATCCGTGGTGATGAGGATGTGGGTCCGGTCGCGATAGTCCGGCTGCTCCTGCAGCCAGGTCCACAGATCCTTCAGAAAATCATCCGTCCGCGCATAGGACTCGAGGACCCGGTCGTAACGGCCATCGTGCGCCCAGTCATCTGTTTCGCCGAGCGCAATGTACATCACGCGTGGGCGCGCGCTGTTCAGGTGGGCCATGGCGAGACGGAATGTGTAGACGTCGTGACGGACGGAGTCCCACGGCGTCGGCGTCAGAAACTGAAGGGCGCTGAGCGCGCGCACCTGTGCATCGGGGTGTTCGAACGCATCGAAACCGGCATTGACCGTCAAGGCACCGCTCGTGTGCTCGACGATGGCATCGAAAACACTCCAGGACGCGAAGACCGCGACACCCGCGGACGGCAGGCCGAGGCGCGTCTTCAGCTCCTCGAGAACCGTGACGTACGGGTTGCGCTGGGGATCGTTGCTCTTGATCAGAAACGGCGGTAGATCGCTTGGTCCTCAGCCTGCTGTTTGTCGCGCAGCGTGGACTGAAACACGGCGCGATCCAGGCCACCGAACATCTCCTCGACCCGGGCGCCATCCAACGTGATCAGGATGGCAGCCTGCCCTGCGGCCGGTGCGTGAGAGGAGGACACCCGTGCGGTGAAGATTGCAAGCAGCAGAAGCGCGGCAGCGACGGGTTTCAACCTCAGTGCCCTTGGGGCGAGTATAATTCTTAACCATGAAATCAGCGGCCCGCTCATTCTCGGCTCTCTGCTTGTCCGTCCTGTTCGCGGCCATCCCGGCCGCGGCGCAGCGGCCGGACGCGGACATGTGCGCGGTACCGCCCGGTGCGCAACCGCTATTGCCAGCGAAGCTGCTGCCGGGCATGGGCACGACGAACATGCCGGTGACGACGAAATCAGACGAGGCGCGGCAGTTCTTCAACCAGGGGGTGTCGCAAATGCACTCCTTCTGGTTCCTCGAGTCCGAGCGCTCGTTCCTGCAGGCGTCCGCGCTCGATCCCGACATGGCGATGGCCTACTGGGGCATCTCGATCAGTGCGGCGGGCGACTACCGTCCGGCCTTCCAGTTGCTGCGCGATCAGTACGATGGCGACCGTGGCTCGTCGGCGGCCACGCCGGCGACCGACGCCATCCAGCGCACCGCCAACGGCGCCGCGATCGACGGGCGCACCCGCGCGCGCGAAGCGATAGCGCGGGCGATGTCGCTGCGCGACAAGGTCTCGCCCCGCGAGCGGCTCTACATCGAAGCGGAGTCTGCGCGTCGCGACCCGAAAGCCACATCGGCTGACGCGGCGCACATCGCGGCGCTTCGCAAGCTCGTCGCGGCCTTCCCCGACGACCCCGAGGCGAAATCCATCCTTGGTCTCGCATTGCTCGACGGTTACGATTCGGTGACCAAAGCACCGCGCATCAACACGATGGAAGGCATCAAGCTCCTCCACGAAGTCATCGCGCGGGACGACAAACACTTCGGCGCCCATCACTACCTGATTCACGGCTGGGAAGGCAGCACGACCCCCGAGAACGCGTGGCCGTCCTGCAGGCGGTACCCCGAGCTGGTCACGAACATTCCACACG
>JAIVJE010000551.1 GCA_020200195.1 Acidobacteriota bacterium
ACAGTGCTTCGTCGGGAGGACGTGCAGTCTAGGGTCGCGAGTTGGGACAGATGTCCGTATCGCATTGCTAGCTCGCCGATCCTCGCAATCGTGCCTCTGATCATCCGCCGTCTTCGCGGTCCGCAACAGCGCCGCGTCATGGTTCGTTCAATGCTCCGGTTCCAGACGTTCCCATTACTTCGCCGGTGCCGGTGGCGGTTGCAGCGCCGCCCACAAGAAGCCCGCCAGCTCGCGTGCGATCGCGACCGCGATCTTCGGTGCCTGCTTGTGTTCCGCGGCCAACTTCCGAAAGCGCCGACACAAACGCTGCTGGGCCTTGTCCGCAATCGCAATCACGCGTCCTGGTTGCCCCTTCCGCCGCCGCGTCAAGGCGAGGCCCACGCTCGGGCGATGTTGATAATGCCAGGCCGTTTCCACCAGCAGCCGCCGCACCAGCGCATTCCCGGTGCGCGTGATACGGCCGCGCCGATGCTTTTCCCCGCTCGAATCTTCGCCGGGCACCAGCCCGAGATACGCCATCAACGCCGGCGCCGAGGCGAACCGCCGGAAGTCATGCAGCTCCGCGAGGATCAACATCGCGGTCAACGTATCGATGCCCCGGAAACAGCGCAACCATCCGACTGGCTCCCGATACGATTCCGTCTCTGCCATCTCGGCCAGGCGCGCATCCAACTCCACGAGGCGCGCCTCGGTGTGATCGATCGCCAACAGATAATCGTCGACAACGGCGCGCTCGGCGGCGTGCGTCCAGATCAGACTCGCGATCCACTGCCGGTGTCCGCGCGTCCAGTTGCGTCCCGAAAAATGCAGGCCCCGCCGCAGCAGCAATTTTCCCAACCGATGCCGACACCGTTGCAGGTCTTCGCGGACATCATCCCGCGCGCGCGCCAAGTCGCGAACGGCCTCGTCTGCGGGCGTCGGCGGCTGCACCGCCGTCAGCAACCCCGCCCGACCGAGCTCCACCAGCTTGCGCGCATCGCGGCGATTCGTCTTCACCCGGTCACCAGGTTTCCGCGGAATCAACGCCGGCGCGATGACGTCGCAGCTGACCCGCGGGGTCGTCACCTGCCGTTGCAGGGCATACCCACACGGGCCGGCTTCATAGAACACGCGCACCGGCCCCGGCGCCTCTCGCTCGAGCTTTCTCACCAGACGACGGACCGCGTTTGGCTCATTGGCCAGCTGCCATGTCACTGGCGTCGTCTGAGTGCCGCTCAGCATCGCGACGAAGAGGTCTTTCTTGTGCGCATCGATTCCAACGTACGTAGTAACCTGTTTCATGACCGGCTCCCTTCGATGCGGCTCTGGCGCCCTCGGGCGCTAACCCGCGATCTGGTGGCTCTGACCACCGTGTTGAGTGCTGCGAAGCACTACAACGTTACGATGGAGAGCCGGTCATTCCATATTGTCTAGGCTGCTGGGTGAAACATGCGCCAGAGGGTCGGTCTTCTATGCCTGTGGGTAGCAAGGAAAGCACGCGTGGCTGACAGCTGAGAGCTGATGGCTGAGAGCTACTTGCCCAGCGTGGCGATCCAGTTGAGAACGAGGGTGATCGGCGCAGTATGCGCCTCATCGGTCGCGTTGGCGACGAGGAAGCGCTGACCGTCAGGCGCCGCCGCGTAGTTCCGGGTCCCGGCCTGAATCTCGATCCATCTCGTGCGGGTGGCGAACAGCGCGGTGGGTGGATCGGTGTCGAATGTGGTAGGGCTGCTCTTGAAGGCCATCGCCATCAACGCCCTGTCGGGAGCAATGTAGAAGAGCTCCTTGCCGTCCCCTCGCCACTGCGGCTGAAATCCCCCTCTCGTGGAAACCTGCCGCCTGACCCCGGAACCGGACAGCGCCTGGACGTACACTTCGTACGTCCCTGTTTCGTTCGAGATGTACGCCAGCCAGCGCCCGTCTGGCGAGAGCGTGCCGTAGCGTTCGTCGACTGTCGTGTTGACGAGCGGATAAGGCTCGCGCTTGTCGACCAGCGGCAGCGCCCAGATATCCCCGCTGTTCTTCGGATCGGTGACGCTGAAGATCAGCAGCTTTCCGTCACGAGACCAGCCTGAGGGACTCTTCGGGAACGGCGTCTTGAGGAGAAGATTCTCGTTCCCCGCGCTGTTCGCGTCCAGCATGTACAGCTGCGGCGGAGGCTCGCGAAGAGAGCCGAACGCGATGCGGGTGCCATCGGGAGACCACAAGGGGAAAAAAT
>JAIVJE010000552.1:0-2670 GCA_020200195.1 Acidobacteriota bacterium
CGGCGCCACCGAGCGAACGCTTTCTGTATGACCCCTGATGATCAGGTTGTGCTGATTAGCAACGACGGGGAGCCTTGGGGCTGGCCGGCCGCCTGAAGGCGACGAATCGTGGGAACAGACGCTCCGTCGCGAGTTCCCCGAAGAGGCATGCACGATCGTCCTCCATGCCCGGCTCCTTGCTTCTGTCGCGGACTATGCCTCTCAGGGCCGGAGGAAGGTCTCCACCTGGTCTGCTCGATGTGGCGTGCGAATGTCGAGCTGTTGCCGTGGAGCGTCGCCGCGCTTCGAAATCCGCTTTCGGCGCTCTGCCCCATCGCGCGAGCTCACTGCGCACCGGTGGACAGCAGTCGGATTCGAGCCTCTGTACCACTGGCCGATGATCGAAGTGGGGCTCCTTACGCGATCGCCGCGTGGTCGCGGCGGTCCTGGGTGCATGACCATCGACACGGACCGGCACGCCGTGGCTGCGGCACTGCGCCCATTGGCCCTGACCGTCTGGCGCTTGACTCTGGAGTGCACTCCAGGGGCGATACTGTGCACGTGTCAAGTTGCTGCGCAGGAAACTGTCTAGAGTCGAGCACGCGCCGCTGTCCTCAGAGCGGATCTGCCGGACCGGCGGTCGAGCTCCAGACCGTCAAAGCCTTGCTCACTGAACAGGCGCTCGCACGATTGGAACAAACCGATCACCGCTTTTGTGCGGATGCTCGCTGCGACGTCGTGTACTTCAGTGGCACCGGATCGCAATTCGGCACAGCCGATCTCCGCGTTCCCGTCTGGCAGAAGCTGCCGTTTGGCAGTCGGATTGTGTGCTACTGCTTCGGCGAGTCTGAGACCTCTATCCGCGCTGAAATCGAACGGACCGGCCGGTCGTCAGCCGTCCGGCGCATTCGCGAACACATCACGGCGGGCCGATGCGCCTGCGAGGTACGCAATCCGCGTGGCACGTGCTGTCTCGGAGACGTGATGGCCGCCGTCAAGCGCATGGAATCGGGGCTCGTGCCTCGTCCTTCCGCGGCCGCGGTTCCAGGAGTATCAGATGTCTCCTGACGCGACGTTCACGATCGGTGAACTCGCCGCGCGAACCGGGATGACACCGGACGCGTTGCGTTATTACGAGCGTGTGGGTGTCATTGCGCCCGTCCGTCGCACGGCCGGCGGGTACCGCGTCTACAAGAGCGAGACGGTCGAGCGACTGCGCTTCATCAAGCAGGCCCAGCTGCACGGATTGACCCTCGCGGAGTCGTCGAGGATTTGCGGAGGACGAAATGAAGCTGGCGCTTGCGGTCGTTGGCGGGGCACTCGGCGCATCGGCGTGTTGCATCGGCCCGGTGTTCTTCTCGCTTCTCGGGGCCGGCGCGCTCGGGGCGGCGTCCGTCAAACTCGAGCCGTATCGCCCGTGGTTCATCGGGCTCACCGTGCTGCTCGTGGCCGGCGCCTTCTATGGTGCATATCGTCCGAATCAGGCTGAGGCATGTCGCGACGGCGTCTGCACGCCGCAATCCAGACGAGCGGCGAAGGTATTGGCATGGATCGTCGCTGCTGTGGCCGCGATGCTGATCGCGTTTCCGTACTACGTTGGATGGTTTGTGTAGTCAGGAATGGAGGCACGTATGAAGACAGTGGCCGCTGTTGCCGTGATCGTCGTGATGTTCGTAGCGACCTTCGTGCGAATCGCTGAAAGCCAGACACCCGCAAAACCAGCGACCGAGACGTGCACACTCAAAGTTTCGGGGATGACGTGCGGCGGCTGCGAAGCCGCGGTTCGGATGGCCGCTCGAAGCGTCGACGGGGTCACGGATGTCAAAGCCAGTTATGCGAAGGGCAACGCCGAAGTGACGTTCGACCCCTCGAAGACGAACCCTGCGGCCATCGCTAAGGTCATTACCGAGAAGTCGGGCTTCAAAGCGGAGACGATCCAGCCGGGCACGAAGAAGTAGGCCACCGGTCCACGAATCCGATGACGCGCCCTGCAACTGTATCGGACACAGACCGGCCGTTGGAACCATTGGCGCACATGTTCAACGTGGCGCTGGAGTTCACGTCCGACTCGCCGTCAGATGCGGTTGTGTCAGCAGACGGCCGTGATGGCGCCTACATTGGGAGCGGTCGTGGCACCGTTACTGGTGATCGCATTCGCGGCACTATGTCATGGTCACTCTACGCAGGGGATTGTCTGTACCCCCGCATTCGCAAGGGTGAGGCCGTGCCCGACCATCTCCACCTCTGCACGCTAAATCCTGGCGGTTTCATTGAGACGCATGACGGCGCGCGCGTTCGTTTCGATGGCAGGGGATACGGCCTTCGAGGTCGCGACTGGTACCGACTCAGCGCGACCCTGACGTTTTCCACTGATGCCGCCGAGTACACGTGGCTCATGAACGTTCTGGCCATCATGGAGGGCGACTTCGATGAAAAGGCCGGGCGCGCGATCTGGCACGTGTACGCGAAGCACGGTCCGCATAGCTGGACTGCCGGCTTGCGTTGATATCACGCCACTCTGTCGAGCACGTCCAACGTCGTGTCCGCTACGACTCCATACGCGAGGTGGCCGACCAAGCCGCGTGCGTGCGCCTGCCACGGGTATTGTTGCGGCGGACGCGCTACTCCGGCTGCAACGGTCATGATCTCGTCGAACCCGAGCCAGAACATCAGCCCGAACAGCAATCCCTG
>JAIVJE010000552.1:2736-4927 GCA_020200195.1 Acidobacteriota bacterium
TGCGCTGCGTTCAGGCACGTACCTGCCGCCGGTGACCTCTTCGTATCGGCGCCGCGCATTCTCGCTCTCGTGTTGGTGCATGTAACTGGTCACGAGACCCATGACCCATGTCGCCGCCGCGCCAGCGAGCAGCCCTTGCGCGACGTCCCTAGTAATGGATCGCTCTTCTGCCATAGCACCTCTCCAAAGTTCTGTAAGCCGTCGCCGTTCTCCCCGGCGATCACGCCGCACAGCAGGACAGCTTCGCGATTTCCATCGTGAACGACTGTGCGGCCAATTTGATGCCTTCCGCGATGGTCAGGTACGGACACCAGATGTTCGCCACCTGCTTTACCGTCATCCCGCATTCAATCGCATAGACGCCCGCCAGAATCGCGTCACCGGCATTCGGGGCCAGCATGTGCACGCCGCGAACGAGGCCGCTCTGTGATTCGGCCACGATCTTCACGAGCCCGCGCGTATCGCGGTTCACAAGCGCGCGTGGCACGACGTCGAGTGGGATCGAGCGGCACTCGCACTCGACGCCGGCCTGTTGCGCTTCCGCCTCCGTTATGCCGACAGACGCAATGTTCGGTGTCGTGAAGGTCACACGCGGAAGGGTTCGGTAGTTTACCGTGCGTCCTCCGTGTTCGAAGGCATTGTCGACAGCCACGGCGCCGTGGACGCCGGCCACATACACAAATTGGGGATGCCCGGTGACATCGCCGGCCGCCCAGATTCGCTCATTGGTGGTGCGAAGCTGCTCGTCGACCACGACTTCGCCTTTCTTCCCCAGCGTTACGCCGACAGCTTCCAGCCCTAAGCCGTCGGTCTGCGCCCTGCGCCCGGTCGCGATCAGGAGCTGCGAAGCCCGGAGCTCGTCAGACCCGCCGTCGCCCGAGACCGTCGCAACGATGTCCGCGCCCTCACGCCGCACCTTGCTCACCGTGGCGCCCGTCCGAAGTGTCAGTCCCTCGTCGCGAAGGACGCCGGACAATGCTTCCGAGATTTCCGGCTCTTCATGTGGGGCAATGCGGTCGAGCGCTTCGACGAGCGTCACCCGTGATCCCAAGTGCGCGAAGAGCTGCCCCATCTCGAGGCCGATGTAGTTGCCGCCGACGACGATGAGCGACTCTGGCACCTCCTGCAGTTCCATAGCAGTCGTGGACGTCAAGTACGGCACGTCACGGAGGCCCGCGATCGGCGGCACCGACGGCATCGATCCTGTGGCAATGACGTAGTGCTTAGCGTCGATGTGTCGTCCATCCACCTCCAGAGCGGGTCCGGCAGTAAATCGGGCTGCACCTTTCGCAATCTCCCAGTCGTACTCTCTCGCCAAATCCACGTACTTGTCCCGACGCAAGTCGCTCACGATCTCGTTCTTCGCAGCCATGAGCGCACGCATCTGCACGGGGCCGGCCATTGTATCGACGCCGGGGAACCGATGTTCCTCAGCGAGGTGTCTCGCCTCGGCTGCGGCGAGCAATGCCTTTGATGGAATGCAACCGACATTGACGCATGTGCCGCCGATCTGATCGCGCTCGATCATGATGACGCGCAGCTGCTTGCGTCGCGCGTGAATAGCCGCGGCAAATGCCGCGCTGCCGGCTCCAACAATCGCGAGGTCATACTTCATAGATCCCTCATCACGTCCAATCGGTTGACCGCGCATACCTTCGGTACGACACCCATGTCACGACCATGAGCACCGCCAACGCCGGAAACAGAATCAAGTCCAGATATCGCGTAAACGCGGCGAGCCCTACAGCGGCGAGCGCGATGACGAGAATGGGCGTAAAGCAGCACACCGCGACCAGGATGGTGCCGCCGACTGATGCGAAGAACTGGTTACGCGGCGTCATAGGTCGTCGTACGCAGTATGCGCTCTGGAGCGTGCTCCAGAGTCAAGGGCCGTCCGTCGGCCAACTCCGGATCACGACCCGGCATCCACGTTGCTTCAACCCAATACATGAGACATGACGACCTGCTGAAAGCCGAGAACCCGAACACCCTGAGCGCTGAGCTGCGAACGTCCGCCGATCCGTTGATGCGTCGCCGGCGCCAGGTGGTCTGCCTGTCGCTGGTGTCCGCAACGGCTATGGGTGTCGTCGCGGCGTACCAATTCGGTCTGCTCAAGCCCGTGCCCGAGCCGCGACTCCCAATGCTCGACGCAGACAAGGTGGATGCGTCGGCCCAGGCGTACGAGAAGCTC
>JAIVJE010000265.1 GCA_020200195.1 Acidobacteriota bacterium
CGCCTGCGGCCACAGGGTGTGCACCAGCATGTAGTCCGGGTGCAGGCTCAGCAGCATGTTCGGGAAAATCGCGTAGTAATAGACCCGCCGCCGGTTCTCGTCGGACAACCCCGGTAGAAACTCGCGCGGACAGGTGCCGTCCATCGACAACGTGTCTACGCCCGGACGAAGATCCATTCGCCCACCCATGTATGTCGCACGCAGCGGCTCATTCTCTCCGCTCAGATAGTGCGACAGCTTGTTGAGCGCGGGGTGCAGGTTGGGGCAGTGGAGGCACTCGTTGTAGTTCTGGATGATCAGCTTCCAGTTGGTCTTCACGTCGTAGACGATGCGCTGGCCGAGGCGGAGGTCCTGCATCCGCCACTCCGTGAACTTGTCCGGCAGGTCGGCAAGCTGCGTGCGGAGCGCCGGCGGATCCGCGGAGATGTTCAAGAAGAGGTGACCGTCCCAGACGTCGGCGTGGACACGGTGCAGCGGGTAGTCCTGCTTGCGGAAGTGGGGCACCTCCTCCATGTGCGGCGCGCCGATCAGCCGGCCTTCGAGATCGTACGTCCATGCGTGATACGGGCATTGAATGCTGCCGGGGAACGTCCCGTGCGACTCCGTGCAGAGCCGCGTGCCGCGATGCCGGCAGACGTTGTAGAAGGCGTTCACGCCGCCGCGCGCATCACGCGAGACGATGACGCTCTCGCCGAGCACCTCGCGGACGACGAATCGGCCAGGCTCGGGGATTTCCTCGGTGCGCCCGGCGCAGATCCACATCCGCCCGTACAGCTCGTCCATCTCGCGCCTGAAATATTGCGGATCGACGTAGTACGCGGCTGGCAGGGTGCGTGCCCCGGCCGGCATCACCTCACGTGGTTTAACGACAATCCCGCTGTCCTGCATGGCGGACGACATGATACAACCTCGCGGTGCCCCCGATACGTGAGGCGCCGTCAGGCGCCGCGGCGGCCCCGGTCCCGGCACTCCGCCGCGAGCTGGGGCGCTGGGACCTGACGGCAATCGGCGTCAACCAGGTGATCGGGGGGGCGGTATTCGCGCTGCCTGCGTCGCTGGCGGCGGCGGCCGGCGCCTGGAGCCCGTGGATGGTGGCGGCGGTCGGCGTGGCCTCGATGCTGATCGCGCTTTCGTTCGCCGAAGTCGCCAGTCGGTTCGAGGGGACCGGCGGGCCGTACCTGTACACGCGCGCCGCATTCGGTCGCTTCGCGGCCTTCGAAGTGGGCTGGCTGCTGTGGTTCACACGTGCCGCGAGCTGGGCCTCGGTCATCAACATCCTCGCCGCGTCACTCGGCTTCTACTGGCCGATCGTCACGGCCGGCGGACCTCGTGCCGTGCTGATGTCGACCATCATCGTGGCGATTGCCGCCATCAACATCCGCGGCATCCGCCAGAGCAGTCTCGTAGTCAACGCGCTGACCGTCGGAAAGCTCCTGCCGCTGATCGTGTTCATCGCGGTGGGCCTGTTTTTTGTCGACCCCGCGCGCCTCTCGGCGCCGGTGGCGGTGTCCCTGCGTGACTTGTCGGCGACGGGACTGCTCCTGATCTTCGCGTTCGGCGGGTACGAGGTCGTGCCGGTCGTAGCTGGAGAAACGCGCGACCCGCGACGCACCGTGCCTTTCGCGCTCATCATGACGATTCTGATAGTGACGGTCGTGATGACCCTGGCGCAGATCGTTGCGCTCGGGACCCTCCC
Organism: Acidobacteriota bacterium; assembly: GCA_020200195.1. Taxonomy (GTDB): domain Bacteria; phylum Acidobacteriota; class Vicinamibacteria; order Vicinamibacterales; family 2-12-FULL-66-21; genus JAIVJE01. The sequence continues at coordinate 1,697 of JAIVJE010000265.1, forward strand.
TGACCTCGGCACGTCGAAGACGCCGCTGGCAGATGCCGCGGCACGGTTCCTGGGGCCAGCCGGTGCCGTGATGATTACGCTTGGCGCAGTCGCGTCTACATCAGGCAACAACATGGGCCAGGCGCTGTCAGGGTCGCGCAACCTGTTCGCGCTCGCCGACCAAGGGGATCTGCCGCGGTTTTTTGGTCGTGTCCACGCCCGGTTCCAGACTCCGATCAACGCGATCCTCGTGACGTCGGGTGTCGCCCTCGTGCTCGCGCTGTCGGGAACCTTCGTCCAGACTGCGCAGGCGAGCGCCATCAGCCGCCTGGTCGTGTACGTTGCCGCGTGCGCGTCAGTGTTACGGCTCCGCAACCCGCGGTTTGCCGCGGTAGTCAGCCCGCCCACGTTCGTCGTTCCGCTCGGGCCTGTCATTCCCGTGACGGCGATCCTCGTAGCGCTCACGATTCTGGCGGGCGCGCAGCCACGGCAGTTG
>JAIVJE010000553.1:0-2811 GCA_020200195.1 Acidobacteriota bacterium
GAGCTGAAGATGCCAAAAAAAAGTAGCCTGAAGGTCACGCCGTCGAGCGGCAACGTATTCCGCGATCTCGGGTTCTCCGCCGACCAAGCCGAGCATCTCCTGATTCGAGCTGACCTGTTGATCCAGCTTCAGGAGGCGATCGCTTCGCGGGGACTGACGCAGGCGAAGGCCGCGGAACTCCTGCGCGTCACGCAACCGCGCGTCAGCGACCTGCTCCGAGGGCGGATCGATCTGTTCAGCATCGACAGCCTCATCGACATGCTGGCGCGCCTCGGCGTCCATCTCCGCTTCGTCCTGAAGTCATCCCGCCGCCGGCAGAAGGTCGCCTGACGCCAGCGGCTTCCACCGGACAATCATCTCTACGTAAAGGATGGGACAGCGGGGCCAGAGCTGGGGCCATCGGTTCAGGGGAAGCTTGGCCCCCTCACGCAACTATCGGCGTCCGGCGGAGGGATGGCTCCTCGTTCCCAGGCGCGCGACCGCCGCGCCGCGTCATCTGGCTGGCAGGCGACGACTTTTCGCCGCAGCCCTGACGTCACCGCGAGGACCAGGGCGGCAGGTTTCGCCGCCCTCAATGCGGGCGGAGGATACGCAGAGTGGGCAGGAGCGACCCCCCCATGCCGGCGCTGCTTTGCAGCCCCGGCCCAGACCCCGAGCGGGGGTCGCTCCTGCCCGCTCTGCGTGTGGTGGCGGCGTAGCCGGGCGGATGAATCGCCGCGGAATTTCACTTCTCTTCCGGCGCGGATCGCGCGCCGGAACGTTCGCTCGAATCCGCTGAGAGGAGGAGCCACATGCCAGCGATCAAACCGCGCACAACCCAGAAGCACGTCGTTCGGTACATCACGCGTCTCTTACCCGAGAACGACGAGACCTCTTCGCATGCGCGAAGTTCATCGACCGAGCCGGCGAGTACGTGTTGAACCAGCTCATTGAAACAGTCCTCGCGCGAGACAAGGACTTCCAGGGGTGGCGCGCGGACAATTCCGGCTCGCATATTCCGAAACCAGGCGGTCGGTCGATGCGTCAGAACCGCCCGTTCACCCCTGTCGCTGTGGCCCACACGCAACCGCTGGCGGCCGCGAGAGGTACCGCGGGGAGCATTGTTTGCATGGTGTTCAAGCAGACTGCGCAGCTGACCGCCTTCGGCTTGGCGCTCGGGCTGCCAGCGGCCTGGATCGCGACACGACTGCTGCAAGGCGCGTCCGGCGGCGAGACCGCAGACGCAGCCACACTCATCGCAGTCTCTGCGCTCGTGATCGCGATCAGTTTTGCCGCCGCCTGGCTGCCGGCCCGACGTGCTGTGGCGATCGTGCCGATGCAGGCGGTCCGCCACGAGTAAGGAGCGTTGACGCGTGGTTCGAAGAAGAGCAACGGATCTCCTTAGCTGCAAAGCCTCGATCGGACGTCCATCGGGCTCGTTGGAAATCCCGTACGAGGTGTGAACGGCAGTGATCACCGAACTCCAGGTTGCCGCGCGCCGGCTCCTGAAGAGCCCGTGGTCCGCAGGAGCGGCCGTGCTGATCGCCGCGATCGGAAGCGGATTGAACACCGCCGTGTTCGCAGTCACCTACGGCGTCCTGCTTCGCCCGCTGCCCTATCACGACTCGCCGCGGCTGGCGCTCGTCGAGGTCGGCGTGCCGCTCGCGAGCGTTCCTGAATGGCGTGACCAGCTCTCCAACTTCGAGCGCGTTGGCGCTTACACCGCCGCCGGTTCGATCGTGCGCGGCTTGGACGAGCCGCGGTTCGCGCCCGTCGCCACGGTGGACGAAGAGTTCTTCGCCACCCTGGGCACCGCCGCGCTCGCTGGAAGGACGTTCGGCCGCGGAGAGGACGCGGTGGCGGTGCTCAGCGAGCGTGTCGCTGAGCAGACTGGCATTCCGGTATCCGCTCTGCTGGGTCGAAACATCATGGTCGGGGCAGTGCCGGCAACGGTGATCGGCATTATGCCGGCGACCTTCGCTTTTCCGTCCCAGGCCACGGCCGTATGGGTTCCGGCTCGATCCTCGGCGGCGCTCGCGTTCGACCGGTCACGCGACGAACGCCGGTTCCGGCTGGTCGGACGCCTCCAGCCGGGCGTGACGCTCGCCCAGGCGAACGACGTGGTTAGCGCGGCACGGCGACAGCTCGTTCCGGGGTTCAATGAAGGATCGAGCAATCGGCCTCCCGTCTCACTGTTGAAGGAAACCATCGTCGGGCCCATTCGCCCAGTCCTCGCGGTCTTCGTCGTCTTTGCCGTGTTCGCGTTGCTCATCGCGAGCGCAAACGTGGCGACCCTCCTCCTCGGTTTGGCACTCGCCCGTCGTCGCGAGTTCAAGGTCCGCGCGGCACTTGGCGCCAGCCGGTGGCAACTGGCCGCAACCATCTTCGCGGAGTCAATCCTGATTGCGGCCGCCGGGACGCTTCTGGGTGTGGCGTTCGCCGCGGCGGCGGTCAGCGTCATCGGTTCATGGGGAGCCGGGATCCTGCCACGCCTGGGGGACGTACGCGTTGATTGGCTTGTGTTCACATTTGCCGCGGCGATCACCTCCGTGGCGTCGGTGATGGGCGCCGCTCCTGCCATCCACGCGATCGCGAAGGAAACAGTCACGGCTCGTGAGGCGATCGGTGGCACCCGCGCAGCCGTGCGTGTTCGCCGCGTGCTCCTTGCAGTCCAGATCGGACTAGCGGCACTTCTCATGAGTATCGGTGCTCTTCTCACGCACAGTGTGTACGGATTGCTCAGCGGCGAACTCGGCGTCGAATCACGCGGTGTTCTGGTCTCGCAGCTGATGGTCACGGACTCGATGAGCTTCGAGGCACTCGGACGGCGAG
>JAIVJE010000553.1:2933-5097 GCA_020200195.1 Acidobacteriota bacterium
CCTCGTTATCACTGCCCGCTTCGGAACCGGAGCAAACGTCACGCAGACGCCTGAGCTCTCGCTCGCATCCGTCACGCCTGGGTATCTCGAGGCCTTGGGCACACGGCTCTTGCGCGGCCGATATTTCGAAGAGGCCGATGAGCAGCGGGGTGACTTCGTGGTCCTCCTTAGCAACTCTGCCGCGACGATTTTTTTCAACAAGGCCGAGGCCGTGGGCGCGCAGCTGCCCATCGAGCTGCCGGGCATGAGAGGCCGTGGCCGCCCCACCGTCGTGGGCGTCGTCGCGGATGTCAAGTACTCGGGGCTGGAAGCGGCGCCTGGACCGGCAGTGTACGTCCTGTGGAAGGAGCTGCCAGCCGGTCAGTTGTATCTGGCGGTCAAGACGCAGCACGACGCCCCCGCCGTTGCCTCCTCCGTCCGTATAGTCTTGCGAGACGTCGCCCCGGACATGCCCGTCATGCCAATCCGGCGGCTCGACGAAGTGATGCAGCGCTCGGTCGCGGATCGGAGGCTCCATGCGCTGCTCGGAGCAGGAATGGCGGGAGTCGCCTTCGTCATTGCGCTGGCCGGGCTTGCCGCCGGCCTCGGAAGGCTGGTGTCAGAACGCCGGCGCGAGCTGGCGATCCGAGCCGCCTTGGGAGCGTCACCGCGACGAATGCTGCGCGGCGTCCTGCTCGAGGGCATGCTGATCGCGTTGGCCGGCATGGCCCTTGGCACGATCGGCACACTCGCCGCGGCTGGAATGCTGCGAGCGCTCGTGTTCGGGATCAGTCCTCAAGATCCCGCCACGCTGGCGCTCGTCAGCGTGGTCGTCGGAGCGGGTGCGATTGTCGCGTGCTACTTTCCCGCGAGGCGCGCGTCTACGGTGGATCCCCTGGAAGTGCTGCGAGACAACTGAAGCTGGCGGGTTCTCGAGCGACAGCTTCAAACCCGCGTGGGAAACTCTGCTCCCTCGCGACCCAGGGGGACAGAAGCCATGTGTGCCTAAGCTGTGCCTGAATGTAAATGGCCCCGCCAGGGGCGAGGCCATTGAATCCGATAAATATTGGTCGGGATGACTGGATTCGAACCAGCGACCCCCTGACCCCCAGTCAGGTGCGCTACCAGGCTGCGCCACATCCCGAATCGGGCTACTTCTTTTTCTTCGCGACGGCGGCCTTGGCGACGGGACGCGCGGCCGGCTTCCGGACCATCGCCGGCGCCTGCAGCGCGAACTCCTGCAGGCTCTCGCGTGCGGGATTCTTGGCGAGTAACGTCGCCAGCTCGCGCAGGCCGCGCTTCACCAGCAGAATCCGCTCGCGGGCGTCGCTGCCCAGCAGCTCCGCCACTTCGTCGAGCGCCTCGGCGCCGCCGTGTTTGTCCGCGTGTTCTTCGAGCAGCTTCCGGCGGGCGCCCGCCAGCGTCAGGCCCTCCACGAACAGCAGCCGCTTGATCAGCAGCACGCGTTCGAGGTCCGCGCGCCGATAGACGCGCGGGCCGCCGTCGGTCTTCGCGACGCCGAGATCGGGGAACTCCGCTTCCCACGAACGCAGGACGTACGCTTGCACCTGCGCGATCTCGCAGACCTCAGGCTGCCGGAACAGCGAGCGGTTCGGTATCTCGACCCTGTCCAATGGGGACATCTATGGCTGCGGCCAAGTATAACAGAGACTTCGGCTAGAATTCCCCCGTGTCCGACGACCCACCGGGCCATCCGGACGACGAGGAGACCCGGCTCGCACCGGATCGTGCCGAGGGATCGTCGCAATCGAACTCGACCTCCCGCTCGGACAGCTCAGGCACGTCGCGTCCCCCGATCACGACCCCGCGGGTCACCGCATCGGGCACGCAGAAACCCATCACGTCATCGAGCGGCTGGCTCTCGTCCTCGGGCGCGATCGATCACGGCCGCTTCCCTCCCGGCACACTGCTCGGGGGACGTTATCGGATCGTCGGCCGGGTCGGACGCGGCGGCATGGGCGAGGTGTTCCGCGCCGACGATCGGAAACTCGGGCAACCGGTCGCGCTCAAGTTTTTGGCGCCGGACGTCGATCGAGACCCCGCACGCCTCACGCAGCTGCACACCGAAGTGCGGATGGCGCGGCAGGTCTCGCATCCCAACGTGTGCCGCGTGTACGACATCGATGAAGTCGAAGGGCACACCTTCCTGTCGCTGGAGTACGTG
>JAIVJE010000554.1 GCA_020200195.1 Acidobacteriota bacterium
TCAGGCTGGATCAAGCGCGGCCCAACCGGGGTCATCGGTACCAACAAGCCGGACTCGGTGGAGACCGTCACCTCGATGCTGGAAGACGTGACACAAGGCGCGCACTGGCAACCTTCGCACCCGAACGCGGAAGCGGCAGTGGCGCTGGTGCGGGTGCGCCAACCGCTCTTTCTGACCTACGCGGACTGGCGACGCCTCGACGCGTTGGAACTCAGTCACGGCAAGGCCAGTGGCCGGGCCCGAGTGAAGTTCGCGACAGTTGATGGAATGCTGGCCGCGCTCGGCAGAACCGTATCCGCGTCTTGATCTTCTGACACGCGGGCCGGTCCTGCGTCATTTCGCCTTGTAAACGGTGCCGGCCTTCATCACAAACTGCACGCGCTCGAGTTCGGTGACGTCGGCGATCGGGTCCCCGGCCACGGCGATGAGGTCCGCGAAGCGCCCGGGCTGCAGCGTACCGACCCGGTCGCCCCAGCCGATGGCGTCGGCGGCGATGCGCGTCGCGCCTTCGATGGCGGCCATGGGCGGCTGACCCAGGCCCACGCGGAGCTTGAATTCGCGCGCGTTGTCGCCGTGAGGGAAGACGCCCGCGTCGGTGGCAAACGCGATGGGCAACTGCCGGGCGAGCGCGATCTTGAAGGCGCGTTCCTGCGTACCTTGCATCGCGCGCTCGCGCTCCACCTGGTGCGCCGGAATGTTCAGCGACTGGTTGTCGTTGAGAATCGTGTGGCCCACATACAGCGTCGGCGCGAAGTACGCCCCCTTCTCCTTCAGCAGCCGCGCGCCCTCTTCGTCCAGCATGCTGCCGTGATCGATGGTGCGCACGCCCGCGCGCAGCGCCGCCTTGATGCCTTCAGCCCCGTGTGCGTGCGCGGCCACGAAGCGGTTCCATCGCGTGGCCTCTTCCACGGCCACGGCCAGCTCGGCATCCGAGTATTGCTGCGCGCCCGGCGGGACCTGCAGCCGGGGACCCGGCACAGAGCCCTTGTCGATGGCGTAGCGCAGGTCGATGTCCACGTAGGGCCACGTCGGTCCCATGTCGCGGCACGTCGTGAACCCCGCCATCAGCGTGGTCCGCGCGTTGACGGCGCCGTAGATCGCGGCGCGGCCTGGCGTCGTGGTGAGCAGCGCCGACTCCCAGTTGGTGCCCACTTCGTCGGTGAGGTGCGTGTGGAGATCGATGAGGCCGGGGAGCACGGTGCCGGTGCCCAGGTCGATCACCTGGTCGGCCGCGAGCCCTTCGGCCGGGCCGATGCGCTCGATCTTGTCACCGCGGATGAGCACCGCACCGTTTCGAATGGGCGGCCCGCCACGTCCATCGATGATCTGCGCGGCGCGCACGAGGATGCTCCGACCGGCTGACGGCACCTGGGCTGGCTGTCCGGCCCCCGCGGCGAGCGTGATCGTGCAGATCAGCCAGGCTACCGCAAGCAGGAGCCGTCGATGGCGATGGGGCTGCGCAGTCTGCGTCACCATGTCGCGGCCACACTACCACGACCTGCGATGCTGCCGGTCCGGCTGAAGCCGGACACTACGTACGCGTTCTCCCGCGTTCCGCAGCGCCGTGCTTGCCGCCCGCCGAGCCGCGGGGTACACTCAGAAGGTTGGCCGCTGGCGGGTCGCACCGCGGCCCGGATCCTGTGCAATTTCAACCTGCGAACCGCGTCAGGGCCGGAAGGCAGCAGCGCTAAGCAGTCAGTGACATGTGCCGCAGGTTCTTCCGGGTCGCGGTCCGGCCCGTCCGCGCAACACAGGCGCCGATCAATCACCACGCAGTCACTCCCAACAGTGTCCTATCAGGTTCTCGCGCGCAAATGGCGCCCGCAGCGTTTTGACGACGTCATCGGCCAGCGTGGTGTGACGCAGACGCTGTGCAATGCCATCGGCGCGAATCGCATCGCCCAGTCGTTCGTTTTCGCCGGTCCGCGCGGCGTCGGCAAAACGACCACTGCCCGGATCCTCGCCCGCGCGCTGAACTGCGAGAAGGGGCCGACCCCCAATCCCTGCGGTACGTGCGACGCCTGCGTCGAGATCGCGGAAGGGCGGGACATCGACGTTCTCGAGATCGACGCCGCGACGCATACCCAGGTCGACAAGATCCGCGAGATCATTATCGCCGGCCTCGGCATGTCGCCAGTGCGCAACCGCTACAAGGTCTTCATCATCGACGAAGTCCATCGCCTCTCGCCGCAATCCTTCGACGCGCTGCTGAAATCGATCGAAGAGCCGCCTTCCCACGTGATCTTCATGATGGCGACGACCGAGATTGAGAAGGTGCCCGCGACGATCCAGTCCCGTTCACAGGTGTTCGAGCTGAAAACCATCGGCGTTCGCGCGATCGCGGACCAGCTCCGGCGCATCGCCGACGCGGAGGGGATCGCGATCGACGACCCCGCATTGATGCTTGTCGCGCGCGCGGGTGACGGCAGCATGCGCGACGCGCAAAGCGCCTTCGATCAGGTCATCGGGTTCGCCGGTCCGCAGATCACGGCCGAGGATGTCTCGGCGGTCCTGGGGCTCGTCCGGCGGGACCTGCTGCTCGACATCGCCGACGCGATCGCCCGCGAGGACGCCGCCGCCGCCTTCACGTTGGCCGGCGATGCGGTCGATTCCGGCTACGACCTCCGGCTCGTCGTCCGCGAGCTTGCGCGCCTGACGCGCGATCTCCTCGTCGTCACGATCGACCCGTCGCGGGTTCAGGATCCGGAAATCGCCGCGGACAGCGACCGCGAGCGCCTGCAGGAGATCGCGGCGAAATTCTCGCCCGAGGATTTGATGCGGGCCTTCGAGGTGCTGACGAAGGCGGAATTGGACATCCGGAGCTGCGCGCAGCCACGCTATCACCTCGAGATGGCCTTGCTGCGCTGGATCCACCTGCGCAAGCTCGTGCCGCTGAGCGATCTCCTCCAGGG
>JAIVJE010000266.1 GCA_020200195.1 Acidobacteriota bacterium
GAGCTGGCCGCGGAGGCAGCCGCCTACCGGAACAGCCAGTTCGAAGCGTGCGACATGCTCTCAGGCGCGCTCTGTCCTGAGCTCGGAGGAGATTCGCGGTATCTCGATATTGTCGGCGTAAACTTTTATCACGACAACCAGTGGGAGCACCCGGGCGGCCGAAAGATCGACTGGCATGTTCACCCTCGCGATGTACGGTGGCGTCCATTCCACAGGCTGCTGCAAGAGGTGTACGAGCGGTATCGCCGGCCGACGTTCGTCGCCGAGACGAGCCACGTGGGCTCCGGCCGCGCGGCGTGGATCCGCGAGTTGACCGATGAGATCGCGCTCGCCATGGACGCCGGCGTGCCCCTCCACGGCGTGTGCCTGTACCCGATCGTCGATCGGTTCGAGTGGGAGAACCGCCAGCACTGGCACAACAGCGGGCTGTGGGATTTCGCCAGGGATGCCAAGGGAAATCTCGTGCGGGTCCTCAACGAGCCGTACGCGGCGGAGGTTCGACGGAGCCAGGCGAGACTGGTGCGCCACCGTGCCGCGCCGACGGACGAAGTGGCCTGAGTGTAAATTCAGGCGGGGCGCGCAGCCGCTGTGGCTGCGGCCCCGCAACCATCACGCCGACTGCGCGATCGGCCGCGGGCGCGCGTCCGCGAGGCGCTTGTAAAGCGTCAACGACTGCGCCACCACCTGGTCCATGTTGTAGTACTTGTAGGTCGCGAGCCGGCCGGAAAAGTGCACGCTGGGCGCCAGCTTCGCGAGCGCCTCGTACTCCCGGTACATCGCCGCGTTCTCCGGCCGCGGGACCGGGTAGTACGGATCCCCTTCCGCGCGAGGGTATTCGTACACGACGCTCGTCTTCGGGTGATCCTGGCCGGTCAGGTACTTGAATTCCGTACAGCGCGTGTACGGATTCTCATTCGGGTAGTTCACCACAGGCGCGTCCTGGTATACCGCGCGCTCGTAGGTCACGAACTGGAATTCCAGCGAGCGGTACGGCAGCCTGCCGAATCGGAAGTCGAAGAACTCATCGATCGGTCCCGTGTAGATCATTTCCTCGTAAGGAATCACCCGCTCAATTTCCCGGTAGTCGGTGTTCAGCATGATCTTGATGTTCGGATGGGTGAGCATCCGCTCGAACATGCGGGTGTAGCCGTGCAGCGGCATCGCCTGGTACGTATCGGTGAAATAGCGGTCGTCCCTGTTTATGCGCACCGGGACCCGCGCGGTCACCGCCGCATCCAACTCGGAGGGATCCAGGTCCCACTGCTTGCGCGTGTAGTTCCGGAAGAATTTTTCGTAGAGCTCCCGCCCGACCTTGCTCACGATCACATCCTCCGACGTGCGGATCGGAGATCTCGGTTCGGCCACGGAGCGAAAAAACTCGTCAACCTGGAACGACGTGAGGTTCAGGCCGTACAGACGATTGACGGTGTCGAGATTTATCGGAATCGGCAGCAGCTGACCGTCGACCCAGGCCCGCACGCGATGCTGGTACGGCCGCCATGCCGTGAATCGCGAGAGGTAATTGAAAACGTCCCGCGAGTTGGTGTGAAAAATATGCGGGCCGTACTTATGGACGAGGATCCCGGCCTCGTCGAAATGGTCATATGCATTCCCTCCGATGTGGTTGCGCTTGTCGACGATCAGTACCTTTTTTCCAGCGCCGGCGGCCAGACGTTCAGCCACGACGGCGCCGGCGAACCCGGCCCCAACGACGAGATAATCGAACATGAAGCGGAGTCCTTTCCGCGAAGTGTTTGAATGTGGGCCGACATTGCCTGCCAGGTCGCGTCCCACGACATGGTCGCCAGCAGCCTGTCGGCGGAGCGCTGGCGTTCTACGGCGTTTTCGGCGAGCGCCGCTTCGACTGCCGCGACGAACTCTTCGGGTTCGTCGGCAATCCGCGCAAGCCCGAGATCGCCGTATGGATGCACGACGTCGGCGATTGACGTCGAGACCACCGACCGTCCGCCGGCCAGGTACTCCGGCGTCTTGGTCGGGCTGATGTAGCGTGTCGCCTCGTTGCGCGCAAACGGCAGCATGCCGACGTCCCATCCCGCGAGGTACCGCGGCAGCTCGCCGTATGTCTTCTGCCCGAGGTAGTGGATGTTCGCCGCACGCGGCAGCACCGCGTTATCAATCTTCACCACCGGCC
>JAIVJE010000023.1 GCA_020200195.1 Acidobacteriota bacterium
GCAATGCGCTGCTCGTCAAGCTCAACCAGATCGGCACGGTCATCGAAACGCTCGAGGCGGTGTCGATGGCCTCGACTGCCGGCTATGCGAGCGTGATCTCGCATCGTTCGGGAGAAACGGAAGATACGACGATCGCCGATCTCGCGGTGGGTATCGGTGCCGGCCAGATCAAGACAGGCTCCGCGAGCCGCACCGACCGGGTCGCCAAATACAACCAACTGCTCCGCATCGAAGAGGAGCTCGGCGGTCGTGCCCGCTACGCGGGCAGAGCCGCGATCAAACAGAACGGGTGAATGCAGGCGCCGCGAGCACCCGTAGTCCTACTCGTCCTGGACGGCTGGGGTCTCCGGCCGCAGCGCGACCACAACGCCATCGCGTTGGCGAATACGCCCATCTACGATGCACTCGTTGCGCGGTATCCACACGCACAACTCATTGCATCCGGGGAAGCCGTTGGGCTGCCACCGGGGCAGATGGGCAATTCAGAAGTCGGCCACACCAACATGGGCGCCGGCCGGGTCGTTTATCAGGACCTCACACGCATCGACAAGAGCATTCGCGACGGCGATTTCTTCACGAATGCCGCGCTCCACGCGGCGCTCGATCGATGTGTGGAAGGCCGGAGGGGATTGCACTTCGTAGGCCTGCTCTCCGACGGCGGCGTCCATAGCCATGAGGCACATCTGCATTCGCTCATCGAGCTCGCGTCGCGCAGGAAGGTGCCTCGGGTCTTCGTCCATGCGATTCTCGACGGCCGGGACACGTCTCCCACCTCCGGCATCGAGTACGTCGGTCACCTCGAACAGCTCATGGACCGGCTCCGTACCGGCAGAATTGCCACCGTGATCGGTCGCTATTACGCGATGGACCGCGACCGGCGGTGGGATCGGTCGAAGCTCGCGTACGACGCGATCGTCAGCGGCGTGGCGGCCGCGGTCTCGACAGCCCCGGGGGCCGCGGTACAGCGATCGTACGAGGCCGGCGTCACCGACGAATTCATGACGCCGGTCCTCATCGTGGGTGCGGACGGCAATTCGGTCGGTCCGATCGCCGACGACGATTCTGTGGTGTTCTTCAATTTTCGCGCGGACCGCGCGAGACAACTGACACGCGCGATCGCTCTCGACGACTTCGATGCCTTCACACGGCCGCACCGTCCCCACGTGCACGCCACCACGATGACCATCTACGACCGCACGTTCGGGTTGCCGGTCGTATTCCCGCCGCAGACCTTCAGCGGCAACCTGGCGGACGTGCTTGCGGAGCACGGACGCACGAACCTGCGACTCGCCGAAACCGAGAAATACGCACACGTCACGTACTTCTTCAACTGCGGGCGGGAGGAGCCGCTCAGCGGTGAAGACCGCGCTGAACAGATGTGGGACGATGAGCGGAATGCGCCGCATACGGCGCACACGTCCAATCCGGTGCCGGTGATTCTGTGCGGCGACGCGTTCATCGGCCGCACCCTGCGTGATGGCACCTTGAGGGACGTCGCGCCGACAATGCTGGAGTTGCTGAATCTGCCGAGCTCTGCAGAGATGACGGGGGGATCGTTGCTCGTACAATAAAAAAGGCCGGCGCTTTCGCGGCCGGCCCTGTGAACGTGTGTGCTTCTATTCGACCTCTTTTTCCTGCGTCTCATCTGCTGCAATGCGCAGTGACCGAAGGAAGCGCTTGTCGTTGGCGCTGATCTCGAAATTCCGGCGCTCGGCGGCGCGCGCTGCCTTCTGGGGCGGCGGAATCTTCGCCAGCGCCCCCGGCGTGGCCCGGCTCACAAATCCGATGACGGCCTCGAGCGAGACTCTCATCTCGAACCCGGCCGCACGGGCGCGCTCGCGGCAGGCTTCGACTCGGGCATCCGCGGCAACGGCGGCGGCAATGGCGTCGGACAGCTCACGCGCCATCCGATTCACAACGTCGTCCATTATGGGACCTCCTCAACCGCCGCCGGAGCTGGGGGAACCGGGGCGTCTCCCGGTCCGAAACTGCTGCCCGGGCGGGTAGCAGGGACCTGGCGCCAAATTTGTCCATATGAAGGGTTTGCAGCGCGGGAACGCAGCTCCATTCTAAACCTGCTCGTCCGCAGTGTCAATGCCGAGGCCGCAACATGTTGGGGCGAAAGTTGTTTTGAGGCGCTTGTTACAATGCACTCGTTCAAATGACCCACCCACTCGTCAGACCGGAAGATTTAGGCAACTGGGATCCCGCTGATGAGCTCGGGTTCCCGGGGAGTTATCCCTTCACTCGGGGCATTCAGTCGACGATGTACCGGGGACGGCTCTGGACGATGCGGCAGTACGCGGGGTTTGGGACTGCCTTCGACTCGAATCAGCGCTATCGCTATCTGCTGAGCCACGGAGTCAGCGGCCTGAGCGTCGCCTTCGATCTTCCGACCCAGATCGGGTACGACTCCGATCACCACCTGGCCGCCGGCGAAGTGGGCCGCGTCGGCGTGGCAATCGACTCAATAGAGGACATGGCGGAACTGTTCGACGGCATTCCGCTCGCTCGGATTTCCACATCGATGACGATTAACGCGACGGCGATCATCCTGCTGGCGCTGTATGTCGCGGTCGGCCGCCGGCAGGGAGTGGCCCCCTCCCTACTGTCGGGCACCATCCAGAACGACATTCTCAAGGAGTACGTCGCGCGTGGCACGTACATCTACCCGCCGCGCCCGTCGCTGCGCATCGTCACCGACATCTTTGCCTACTGCGAGCGGGAAGTCCCAAACTGGAACACAATCTCGATCAGCGGCTACCACATCCGCGAGGCCGGTTCGACGGCGATCCAGGAGGTCGCGTTCACGTTCGCCAACGCCATCGCCTACGTGCAGGCGGCGCGGGAGGCCGGACTCGATGTGAACAGCTTCGGGCAGCGGCTGTCCTTCTTCTTCAACGCCCACAATGATTTCCTGGAAGAGGTCGCGAAATTCCGCGCTGCGCGGCGGCTGTGGGCGCGTATCATGCGCGATCGCTTTGGCGCGACACACCCTCGGGCGCAACAGCTCCGGTTCCACACGCAGACCGCCGGCAGCACGCTGACGGCGCAGCAACCGGACAACAACATTGTGCGCGTTGCGCTTCAGGCGCTCGCCGCCGTCATGGGCGGTACACAGTCGCTGCACTGCAACGGACGCGACGAAGCGCTGGCGCTGCCGACCGAGGAGTCGGCACAGATTGCGCTCCGGACGCAACAGATCCTGGCGGCGGAAACCGGCGTCGCCAACACGGTCGATCCACTGGGCGGCGCGTGGGCCATCGAAGATCTCACGAACCGCATCGAAGAGGGGGCGCGCGCCACACTCGATCGCATCGACGCGGCCGGCGGGACACTGGCAGCGATCGAGCAGGGCCTGATCCAGCGCGAGATCCAGGACGCGGCGTACCGGGCTCAACAGCAGATTGACACCGGCGACACCGTTGTCGTTGGCGTCAACCGGTTCGCTACCGGCGAGGCCGCGGATATCGAGGTGCTGCGCATCGATCCATCGCTCGAACGGCGACAGATCGACCGCCTCAAGGCGGTACGTGCTTCGCGCGACAGCTCCGCATGGCGCACGGCGCTCGATGACGTAACGTCCACAGCGCGCGGGTCGGAGAATCTAGTGCCAGCGATCCTTCGGGCCGTGGAAGCAAAGGCGACGGTGGGTGAGATTTCGGATGCCATGCGCGCCGTCTTTGGGGAACACCGGGACATCGATGCCTGAGCGCGCACCTCTGCTCACAGTCGAACACCTGACGACCGGATTCCAAGTCAGGGACGGGTTCGTTCCGGCGGTCATCGACGTCAGTTTCCACGTCAGCGCTGGCGACACGCTGTGCATCGTGGGCGAGTCGGGCAGCGGCAAATCCGTCACGGCGCTGTCGATCATGCGACTGGTCGAGCCGCCCGGACGGATCGCTGAGGGCAGGATCATTTTCAACGGCCACGATCTGCTGACGGTGTCAGAACGGGAGATGCAGGCGATCCGTGGTGCGCAGATCGCGCTGATCTTCCAGGAGCCGATGACCGCGCTCAACCCGGTCTTCACCATAGGCAATCAGATCGAGGAGACGCTGCGCGTGCACGGCCGCGCCACGCGCCGAACGGCGCCGCAACAGGCGATTGACCTCCTGGCCGCCGTCAGCATCCCCGAACCACAGAAGCGCGTTCGCGATTATCCGCACCAACTGTCGGGAGGGATGCGCCAGCGCGCACTGATCGCCATGTCGCTGGCATGCGAGCCCTCGCTGGTGATCGCCGACGAACCGACGACCGCGCTCGATGTGACCATCCAGGCGCAGATCCTCGAGTTGCTCCGGGACCTGCAGCAGCGGATGGGCCTCGCGCTGCTGCTGATCACACACGACCTGGGCGTGGTGGCGGAAATGGCCGACCGTGTGGCGGTGATGTACGCGGGCCGTATCGTGGAAGAAGCGCCGGTGCGCGCCCTCTTCGACGATCCGAAGCATCCCTACACGCGCGGACTGATGGGATCGATTCCCGGGGGCGCGCCGGGCACGCGCCTGCGTGCGATTCAAGGCACAGTGCCACCGCTGGGCGCGTTGCCCCCCGGATGCGCGTTCGCGCCCCGGTGTCCGGAACGGTTCGATCCGTGTCCAAAGGCGCCGCCCGGGACGACGGACTTTGGCGGCGGCCGCGGCGTCAAATGCTACCTGCACGGCCCGGCCGTCGAGCCCCAGGTCGCCCCGCCCGCGCCGGTGGAGCGCGTGTGACGCCGCTCCTCGAGGTCAGGAATCTCGTCAAGGAGTTCACGCGCAGCCAGGGACTCTTCAGCGCTCCGTCAGTCGTTCGCGCCGTCGACGTGGTCAGCTTCAGCATCGCGGAAGGAGAAACATTCGGGCTGGTCGGCGAGTCCGGCAGCGGGAAGACGACGACCGGCCGGTGCATCCTCCGGCTGATCGAGCCGACTGCCGGAGAAGTGCGCTTCAAAGGTGAAGACGTGCTCGCGTTCTCCCGAGCCCGCATGCGTGCCGCGCGGCGCGACATGCAGATTGTTTTTCAGGATCCCTACTCCTCGCTGAATCCGCGCATGCGCGCGGGTGACATCGTCGAGGAACCGCTGATCATTCACAGAACGGGCCGAAAGGTGGAGCGGCGCGCACGTGTGGCGGAGTTGTTCGAGCTGGTGGGGCTGGATCCGACGCAGCTCGCGCGCTACCCGCACCAGTTCAGCGGAGGGCAGCGTCAGCGGATCGGGTTGGCGCGCGCGCTCGCACTGAATCCGTCGCTCGTCATCGCCGATGAGCCGGTCTCTGCATTGGACGTGTCGGTGCAGGCGCAGGTCATCAATCTGCTGATGGATCTGCAGGAGCGACTGAAGCTGACGTATCTGTTCATCGCGCACGACCTGCGGCTCGTTCGCCACATCTGCGATCGGGTCGCGGTCATGTACTTGGGGAAGATCGTCGAGACCGGACCGACGGAATCACTCTTCGCGGCACCGGCCCACCCTTATACCCGGGCGCTTCTGTCGGCAATTCCGATCCCGGATCCCGCGGTGCCGCGGCAACGTATCGTGCTCGATCCGGCGTCGTTCGATCGTACAGCGCCGCTCAGAGAAGTGTCGTCAGGCCACCACGCGGCAGTCTAAGCGGCGCGTCTCACATCTTTCTCGACCTGGCCATCCCTGATAGACACGACACGGTGGGCGTAAGCGGCGACGTCCGCCTCGTGCGTTACGACAATGATGGTGTTCCCGCCCTGGTGCAGCCGGTCGAAGATGCCCATGATTTCCGTGCCTGTTTTTGAATCGAGATTCCCTGTGGGCTCGTCGGCGAGCAGGATCGACGGGTTGTTGACGAGCGCCCGTGCGATCGCCACACGCTGACGTTGGCCACCGGACAGCTCGCTGGGCCGGTGCGTCGCGCGCGACATCAGCTCGACCTTCTCGAGCGCCTGCTGGGCGCGCTCCTGGCGGGCTTTGCCGGTCACGCCGCCATAAACCAATGGCAGCTCCACGTTGTGCAACGCAGTGGCACGCGGTAACAAATTGAACGTCTGAAACACGAATCCGATTTCCTCGTTCCGAATTCTCGCGAGTTCGTCGTCATTCATCTGACTGACCTGCTTGCCGTTGAGCAGGTAGCTGCCTTTCGAGGGCGTATCCAGGCAACCGATCAAATTCATCAGCGTGGATTTGCCGGAGCCGGAAGGACCCATGATCGCGACGTACTCGCCGCTATCGATTTCGATGGACACGCCGCGTAAGGCGTGAATTTCCTCCTCGCCCATCACGTATGTCTTCCAGAGGTCGTGGGTCTCGATGAGCGCCATGGGGTGCTTTCGTTGAAACTATCACGTTCAGGGTGCAGCGTGCGACGTGCGACGTGCCGTCAGTTTCTCACATTGTACCGCGGTGGTCCTATGGGTCAGGAAGGTGGCGCGGCTCCTCCACCTGCCGTCCGCGAATCGACACCCTGATCAAGTGGCCGGAGGGTTCGCGAAGGATGACGGCCTCGGGCTCGATCTGAACGACCACCCTGAGTCCGACCGCATCGCCGACTCCAACGATGGCGCCGTCGAGGACCGCAAGGCGGCGATCGGGCGACACGAGAATCGAGTTGACGGCGGGCACGGGGGTTTTCAATGGGACCGGCAGCGCGACGGGTCGAGACGGCACGTGGGTGGCTGTCACGCCGGGACTGGCGGGGACCCGGTTGACGGCGCCGGCGCCCTGCTGTCGTGGGGTTGCCACTACAGGGGGGACACGCAAGGGGGACTGTCTCTCTCGAGTGTCCCTCTCGAGTGTCCCCACGGGCGGCGTCATCGGCGGCGGGCTCGGCTGCGGTATCGGAGCCGGCGGCAATGGGGGCACCGTCGGTGGTGCTGACGTCACCACAGCCGGCGGGAGCGCCGACGGGGGTGCCGATCCCGACATACGTGGCGCCGCAGGCCTGGTCGCAGCCGTGCCTGGCGCCGGGTCGGCAGGTCTAGACGCGATAGTCCCCGCAGGCGGCGATGCAATCAGCGGCGGTGTGACGCGGGGCGGCACAGATGTCGGCGCGGGTGCCGGCCTCGCCGCAACCGTTGGGACAGGCCGAGTGACGGTCTTGGGAGTCGGAGACGTCGGTTTGGCGAGCGACGACGGCGCCGCTGACGTCACGGCCGGCGCCGCCGGCTTGGTGCTTGGCGGCGCGGCCGGTTTCGTGGCGACCGCTGGCGCCGAGCTCACGGCCGCCGGCGGTGCAACCTTGGCGCTCTGGGGAAGTGCAGGCTCCCCACTTGCGGGCGGTGTCGGATTCGCGATCGGCTTGGACAGTTGGGGCGGTGGAGACTTCGCTGATGTCGGCGCCGCCGTGACGGGCGGTGCAGGTTTCACCACCGGTGCCGGCACTGGCGGGAGTGCTGGCGGCGGCACAGATCTGACCGCGGATGTGGGCGCTGCCGTAATGGCCGGGGGCCAGCCGGCGCCGGCTGTGGTGGGGACGCTTTCTGTACGACGGGGGGCGCCGGGTTGACATGCGTCGGCACTGCGAACCATTGCTAGTAAGCCAACCAGGCAAGTCCGCCGGCAATGACCACGCCCGCCGCCGCGCGCATTGGGGGCGTCAGCGTCGGCCACCGTCGAACCACTGTCCGCCGCCCCCCGGCGGCCGCGCAAGCCAGTCGGAGCGCAGGCGCCGATTCGGCAATCCGATCGCCGGTCGCATGCGGCTAGACGCTCAGACCTTCGGTCGAATCGAGGGTCTCGACCTCGATGTCCAGCTCCTCGATCAGCGGCATCGTGAGCGATCGCAGTTCCGGCAGATCGCCGCACGTCACGACCAATTCGACGGTGACGCCGTGACTCACTGCCGCCATTTCGATCGCATGACGCACTTCTGGGGCGAGGTGCGCGACGAGCGAGTACCGCTGGAGCAGCTGCGCGTTCGGCCCGCCGGACGGGCTGCCGTAGTTCCAGCCGAACGTGCGCGAGACGAGGAGCTCGCCTCCGCGGACAATCGCAATCGCCACGCCGTGGCAATTGAGCGCCAGCCAGGCCTGCGCCCCTTGGGCGCAAGGGCGGGCACGGCTGGCCGCGAGGAGCGCGAGCGCCTTCGGGGGCGAGAGAATCGAATCGATCTTGAAACCCGCGGCGACGATCGGCCGAAGCGCCACAAGGCTTGCAAGGTCGGCGACGTTCGCCGAATCAGGAGCACCCCAGACGACGACGCGCGCCCGGCCAGGAAGGCGCAGCTCGCGCTTGACGCCGGCGAGTAACTCGGTGACGGCGACATCGTGCGGCGGCCATTCGGTGGTCTCGATGAGCCGCGCGGCCGACAGCTGCGGTTCGCCGCGGCCTGTACGCACGCGGACCAGCACGCACGAATCCGGGCCGAGTTCGATACCGGTGACGGTGGCCATGGCGAGGTTAATCCGCCCTCATCCTTCCTGGTCCTCGTACTCGCTCTTCAACCGCGCGACCACCGCCGGATCGGCCAGCGTGCTGGTATCGCCGAGCGTCTTCCCCTCGGCAATGTCGCGTAACAGCCGGCGCATGATCTTCCCGGATCGCGTCTTGGGCAAATCGGCGGCAAACAGAATCTCATCGGGACGCGCAATGGCTCCGATTTTCCGCACCACATGTTCTTTCAGTTCGTCGGCGAGTGCGGCCGAGACCGCCACGCCCTCCTTGACCGTCACGAAGGCAGCCACCGCCTGGCCTTTGATCTCATGCGGGCGGCCCACGACCGCAGCCTCGGCCACGTTCGGGTGATCGACGAGCGCGCTTTCGACTTCCATGGTCCCCAGACGATGTCCCGCCACGTTCAACACGTCATCGACGCGGCCGAGTAACCAGTAAAACCCGTCGTCGTCCCGGCGCGCACCGTCGCCTGTGAAATAGACGCCGTCCGGCCACCGGGTCCAGTACTGCGACACGAAACGATCGGGATCGCCATAAATGCCTCGAAGCATGGCGGGCCAGGGCCGCGTGAGGGCCAGCAGCCCACCACCTGTCTCGACCGCGCGTCCGTTTGCGTCGCGGACTTCGGCGGCGATGCCGGGGAAAGGCCGTGTGGCGGAACCCGGTTTAGTGCTGATCAGGCCGGGCAGCGGCGTAATCATGATCATACCTGTTTCGGTCTGCCACCACGTGTCGACGATGGGGCATCGGCCGCCGCCGATGTTCGACTGATACCACATCCACGCTTCCGGATTGATTGGCTCGCCGACCGAACCCAGAAGTCGCAGCGTGCGAAGGTCGTGCTGTGCCGGCCACTGTGTGCCCCAGCGCATGAACGCGCGGATCGCGGTCGGCGCCGTATAAAAGATGGTCACACCGTGGCTCTCGATCAGCTCCCAGAAACGATCCTTCTGAGGCCAGTCCGGCGCGCCTTCGTACATCAGGACGGTCGCGCCATTCGCCAGCGGGCCATAGACGACGTAGCTGTGCCCGGTGACCCAGCCGATGTCCGCGGTGCACCAGTAGACGTCGTCCTCTTTCAGATCGAAGACCCATTTGGACGTCGCGTAAGTGCCCACGAGGTATCCGCCCGTCGTGTGCACGATCCCCTTGGGTTTGCCGGTGGTGCCGGACGTGTAAAGGATGTAGAGGAGATCCTCGGCGTCCATGGCTTCGGGCTCACAGTCTGCCGGCGCCGACTGCATCAGTCGGTGATACCAGTGGTCCCGGCCTGGCCGGCTCAACGGCGGATCGACATCCGCAGCGGGGCCGGAGCGCCGCTGCACGACGACGACATGGCGGATGGACGGAGTGTCCTGCAGCGCCTCGTCGGCGAGTTGCTTCAGCGGCACGACCTGGCCGCGACGATATCCGCCGTCCGCCGTCACGAGCGCGACTGCCTGCGCGTCGTTGATGCGATCGCGCAGGGACTCGGCACTGAACCCCCCGAAGACGACGCTGTGAACCGCGCCGATACGCGCGCACGCCAGCATGGCAATTGCGAGCTCGGGGATCAGCGGCAGGTAGAGCGCGACGCGATCACCGCGTGCCACACCCAGGGATTTCAGGACATTCGCGAACCGGCCGACCTGTCTGAACAGGTCCCAGTAAGTGAGCGTGCGGCGATCGCCCGGCTCTCCTTCCCAGATGATCGCGGCCTTATTGCGTCGTGCGGTGCGCACGTGCCGGTCGACACAATTGGCGCTCGCGTTCAGCTTGCCGCCGACGAACCATTGAGCGTGCGGCGGCTGCCAGCGCAGTACGTCGTCCCACGGCCGGATCCACTCCAGCTCACGCGCGAATTCCGACCAGAAACCCTCAGGGTCCGACGCGGCGCGCGCGTACACGCCTGGATCCGAAATGTTGGCGGTCTGTTTCCAGTGATCTGGCGGAGGAAAGCGACGGTCTTCGATCAGCAGAGCGTCGATTTCGGACATGGGGTTCATACACGTCGGGAGCACATGGCTCAAGGCTGTCTGGGTTTCGTCAGCACGTCCACGCGAGCCCGGACGCCGGGGGCGCGGGCCGCGTGCTCGGCGCCGGCGTTGTCGAGAAACGCTCGGTAATGCCCCACCGCGCTGGAGACCTCCCCTGTCTGATCGTATAGCGTCGCGAGGTTGTAGTGCGCGACGGCGCTGCGTGGATCGATCGCAAGTGCCCGCAGGAGCGACTCCTTGCCGCGCTCCAGGCGGCCGGCGGCTTTGTCCGCCAGCGCCAGATTGATCATCGCATCGAGGTTGCGCGGCTGCGTCTGGAGTACCGACCGGAAATGCGCAGCGGCGGCGTCCACTTTGCCTTGCTCGAGGAGCGCAACCCCCAGGTTGGTGCGCGCGGTGACGTAGGATCCCTCGATGAACAGCGCCCGCTCGAACTCTCTCACCGCGTCTTCCAGCAGGCCCTTCTGCTGATACAGCAGCCCGAGGTTGTTGTGCGCCTGGACATTGAACTCGTTTTGCTTCAGCAGCTCGCGGTAGTGCAGGAGCGCATTCTCGAAATCGCCCGCTCGCTGGTAATACACGCCGCGCTGGAAGTGATCGACGGACGCGGTCGGGGCTGCATTGGATGGCGCCGGCACAGCGGTGTCAGGACGAGACACCGGAGCCGGTGGCGGGGGCGCCGCCGGGCGCCCGCTGAGCGGAGGCGCAGTCGAAGTCGGGAGCGTGGGTGCGCCGAGCGGAGTAGCCGGGCGAATTGCGACGGCTGGCGGCGCGGTGCGCAGAACTGGAGCGGACGTGCTGGAGGCCGGCGCGGGCGGCGGCGGCGCCGGCGGTGTGGTGCGCGGCGTGACGTCCAGGTCAGGCGTCCGGACGATCCGCGGTGCCGACGGCGACGCGGGTTGCGACGGGCGGCCGGTTGGCGCGGCCGTACGAACCGCCGGCTTCACCGCCAGCGACGAGTACCACTGCCAGCCAAACCAGCCGCCGGCGGCGATCGCAATCACGGCGAGCACGCGAGTCAGCAGACGCCGCGGCGCGACTCCACGCCGTTCCGGAGCATAGCCGAGCGTCGCGAGGACCGCGTCGGTATGCGCCGTTCGCCGCGACGAGCCCCGCGACGACTGCGGCGCTTGCCGCCCGCGCCGTAAAGCTTCGAAAAGCTGACTCACAGTGGATCGATCCTATCCCAGGGGAGGATCGTCGGCAGCTGCCGTGTCCGGCGCTGGGGGCCGGGCGGCAGCCGGCACCGGCACGGGTGGCTCGTCGCGAATCACTCTGTGCGCGGCGGCTGGCTCCGGGACAAGGAGATGCTGGACAGAAGGAATGGGCGGCGGGAATGCGTCTCGCGCCTGGAACGACGCCACGCCGTACGCGCCGCCGCAGGCGATGAACACTGCCGAAGTCCTCCCGCGTCAGCGGCTTCAACTCATAACGGATCGACACGCGCTGATCGAGCTGCCGGAGGTCCGGCGAGCGGAGCAGATCCTTCAGGTTCAGCTGCCCGACCAGGACGATTTGCAGCAGCTTCTCTTTGTCTGTCTCGAGATTCGACAGGATCCGGATCTGCTCGAGCACCGCGCGCGGCAGATTCTGGGCCTCGTCGATGATGAGCAGCGCCCCGGCACGCAGCGGCAGCAGCGACAGGAGAAACTCGTTCAGCGCATCGATCAACTCCTGCTTGCTGATGCCCGTGAGCCGGCCGCGTTTGATCTCCGCACGCGACACGACGCCGAAGTCCTGCAGGATCAAACGCAGCAAGTCGTCCTCGGACAAGAACGGATTGAGGACGAGGGCGGTGAACGTCTTGCGATCGAGCTGGTCGAGAATCGCGCGGCAGAG
Source organism: Acidobacteriota bacterium (assembly GCA_020200195.1). Lineage (GTDB taxonomy): Bacteria > Acidobacteriota > Vicinamibacteria > Vicinamibacterales > 2-12-FULL-66-21 > JAIVJE01. The sequence goes on from JAIVJE010000023.1 coordinate 12,169, forward strand.
CGTCGTCTTGCCGGTCCCGATGTCGCCAGTGATGACCACGAACCCTTCGCGGCGCCTGATGGCGTACTGCAGTAGATCGAACGCGTTGGCGTGCGACTCGCTCTTGTACAGGTACTTCGGATCGGGCGTCAGGCTGAACGGCTTTTCCACGAAGCCGTAATACTCCTCATACATGGGGTACTCCTCCCTCGCGCGCGACAGGCCCTGCGCAAACGTCGCCGCCGTTGGTGCCGTCATCGTCATCGGGCGCTTTCGAACGCGGATGATGTCCGTCCGACGACCGTTGGCGTGAGCAGAATGATCAACTCGGTCCGGACGATCTCGCTCGACACCGCCCCGAAGAACCCGGAGAAGCCACCCGCCGGCTTTGAACGCGCGCGTTCCTGCAACAGGCTGGAAATCACGATCGTCTCTCCTTCCTGCACGCGGACGAGGGTGTCGGTCTCGCTGACGGTGAACACCGGCGCGACCACGCCGTCGGCCGATTTCGCCTGCCCGGACTTTTGCGCGTAGGTCGGGGAGATACTGAGCTGCACGACGCCGTCGGCCGTAATCTGCGGCGTGACGGTGAGCGTCAGACCCTCGGTCGTCATCCGGGGGTGCGACGACTCGCCGGCGTCTCCACCCTGCACGAAGTGGACGTCCTGGGCGCCGGCCCGCACGATGGCTGGCTCGTTGTTGAGCGCAAGGACATGGGGCGCCGCGATCATGCGGATGGTGCCCCGCGCCGCAATAGCCCGCATCAATGCGTCGAAGTCGTCGACCTTCAGTCCGGCGCTTCCGGCAATCGCGCGTACGCCCGTCCCCGCACGGGAGGCCAGCGCTGCCCAGTCGATGCTGGATTCCGCGCCGGACGGTAACGTCAGCTCGAAGACACGCGCCTGCAGCCGCACCTGCCGGTTCGCACGAAGCTGGGCGGTCTCCAGGTACACGGCAATCTGGTCGAGACGTTCGGCAAAGTCGGTGACCTGCACGAGTCCCGTTTTCCGATCGACGTGATAGCGGCCCGTCGGTGAGAGCATCGCTTGTACGGCGGCAGACAGCTCCCCGAGCGTGTCTGCTTGAGTAGACGAGGACATTTCGGCCGCAACCGGCCCGTCGCCGACCGACACCGTCCCGCGGACCCCGCGCGACCATGCGCGGCGGACGTTCAGATAGTCCAACTCGAATAACCGCGTTCGCGCGCGGCGCGGATACACACGGATGATGGTGCCCTCGACGTCGTAGTCGAAACCCAGCGGGAACAGGACCGTCTCGAGCGCCTGACGCAGCGTGAGATCCTTGAGCTCGCCGATGAACGTTCCCGACACGGCCGCAGCCGCCACGATGCTGAACGGCGTGCCGCGGACCAGGAGGAACAACACGTCGCGCACGGGCAGCGGCGTCGAGAACGTCACCGACACCGCACGCGTGGCGTCGAGGTCCGCCTGGCGCAGGCGGTCGTCGAGCTGAGTCATGGGAAGCGGGGGCAGCTGGCCCGGCCCGGGAGGCTGGCCCTGCGGCGACGGCGGGATCGAAAGGGCGCCGCCGTCGAGACGGGTCACCGGCAGATCCTGCGGGCGGGATGCGGGGGGCTGCATCGCCGCGGCACACACGACCCCGGCGGCGGCGAGGAGCGCCGTCACGCCTGCTAGACGCCACGCGGTGCCGCAGCTCACGTCGAACCCCTTGCCAGTCAGGAACTTGCGCGGAGCGTCCCGGATACGCCCAGTGGCGCGCAGCCCTGCACAGATTTGCTAAGGGGGATGTCGGTCGAACCGCCGCAAAACGTTAGAGGCTGGCTCAGAGCGGCGGCAGCACTTCAACGGTTCCGGGGGGTGGAGGTGGCGCCTCCTTCTTGAACAGGACAGCGCCGAGCAGGCCGCCCAACAGACCGAACACCGCGTTCATCACGAGCGAGGTGAGCAGGCCAAACACGCGGCCTATCGATGAGCCGGCGCCGTTCTCGAGCATCCCGCGCAATTCGGCGGGAATCTCCGCGTCGGCGGTCTCGACGAAGCGGAGCAGCCAGCCGCGCTCGAAGTCTTCGAACAGCAAGTTGATCGGGAAGGCGATGATCGCGCCGATCACACCCGCAATCAATCCGAGGACCGCACCCTCGGCCCCCTTGATCGCGTGGGGTTGATTCGCTTGCGCGAGCCATGCCGCGAGCGCTCCCCCCGCGACCACCCACAGACAGCAGCAGACGTTGCCGTACTTGACGATCGGCAGCGCGGACAGCACGCCGATGAACAATCCGCCCCAGAACGCCGGCTGCAGTCTTCCAGACATCAGTCGTAGTACTCCAGTCCGAGATGGGTGATCAGCTCCTCGCCGCGCATATATCGAAGCGTGTTCTTCAACTTCATCAACTGGATGAACAAATCGTGCTCAGGATACAGTCCGCGCGCGTGCATCGGGCTCTTGAAATAAAAGGAGAGCCATTCCTGAATCCCGCTCATCCCCGCGCGGCGGGCGAGATCGAGGAGCAGCGCCACGTGCGGATAGTAGTTGATCCGGACCACGTGGCACAGGTCCTTGTAGAGATCCGGATACAGCGTGGGCTGCAGCATGTAGTCGAGGACCGACTTCTTGCTCTCTTCCTTGGTCCTGAACGACTCGGGATCGTCCAACACCTCGCCGTCACGGTTCCCCAGAATGTTGGTCGAATACCAGCCCTCGACGCCAATCAGCCGGGCCTTGAGGCCGGGAGCAATAATCGTCTTGAGCAGCGTCTGCCCTGTTTTCAAATCCTTGCCGGCAACGGGCGACCCGGTCTGCTGGGCGAGTTCCAGCAGCGCCGGCACGTCCGCGCTCAGATTCGGCGCGGCGTTCGCGTAGGGGATCCCTTCCTTGATCGCCGCGTACGCGTAGATCATGCTGGAGGGAATCGAATCGTCGTTCGCTTCGAGGGCTTTTTCAAACGCCGCCACGCTCGCGTGCGCCGGCGATTCCGTCAGGTACACTTCCGTGCTGCCGCACCACACCATCACGAGCCGGTCGATGCCGTGATCCTGCTTGAAGCGCCGCATGTCTTCGCGGAGCTGCTCGGCCAGGTCTTGCTTGTTCTTGCCTTTCTTGACGTTCGGCCCGTCGAGCCGCTTCACGTAGCGGCGATCGAACACTGCCGGCATGGGACGGATGGCCTGGAGGTCCGGCCGCACTTGCTCCAGTAGATCCTTCTCGAGGACGCCAGCCGTTCTTGCGGCTTCATACGAGTTGTCTTCGAAGATGTCCCAGGCGCCGAACACGATGTCGTTCAACGAGGCGAGCGGTACGAAGTCTTTGATGAGCGGCGACCGGCCTTCGGTCCGTTTGCCGAGGCGCACCGTACCCATCTGCGTGAGCGAGCCGATCGGTTTCGCCAGGCCTCGTCGGATAGCCAGCACACCAGCGATCGTCGTCGTGCTGACCGCGCCCATCCCGACGAGCAGAACCCCCAACTTCCCTTTTGGTTCTGCGATTTTCGCCGGGTTTTTCACGGTCCGAAACTATATCATTCGTGAAGTTCACGATCGGTTGCTCGAGCGAACAGGGACAGCCGCTTTCTGCTCGAGCGAAAAGGGGACTGCCACCTTTTTCTCGACGCGAATCTGAAAAAGGTGGCTGTCCCCTTTTTCGCCACTCACATGCCTTGGTTCAGGAAATCTACGAGAGAGCCGCTGGCGGTTGCGATGACCGGCGTGAAGCTGGGCAATCGCGTCCTCGTCATCGGTTGCAGCGATGGACCGCTCATCGCCGGGCTGGCGGCAAAGTCAGGGTTGACCGGACGTGCCGTCGCGGTCGACGAATCGCAGGCCCGGACGGCCGAGGCCGAACGCGTCGCGCAGCGGGAGGGCGCGCTGATCGAGACCATCGCCGCTCCCCCGTCCATGCTGCCACTCGACGACAACGCATTCGACATCGTCGTGGTGCGCGACGTGCTGCCTGCGATCGAACCTGAAGCGCGAATCCGGACGGCTCAGGAGACCTGGCGTGTCCTGCGGCCGGGCGGCCGTTGCCTCGTGATCGAATCCGCAGCCCGCGGTGGATTAGGAGCCATGTTCGCCCGCGGAGGCGGCGACGCCCGGTATGCCGCGGCCGGGGGCGCCGCGCACGTGCTGGAGGCCGGAGGCTTTCTTGCCGTGCGGACTCTCGCAGAAAGCGGCGGCCTCACTTTCGTCGAAGCAGTCAAGGCAAATAGATCACCTCGCGCACGTGAGATGCCTGCCTCCGTCGATTGAAATCGTCTCGCCCGTGATCCACCCGGCTCGATCGGAGGCGAGGAAGTGGATCAGCTCCGCGATCTCCTGCGGCTCGCCGGCGCGGCCGAGCGGATGGGTATCTCGCGCCCGCGCGAGAAACGACGCGTAATGCTCCTCGTCCATCCCGGCGCGGCGGTGGAGGTTCGAGATCACCACGCCTGGATTCACGGCGTTGACGCGCACGCGCCGCGGCGCAAGCTCCAAGGCGGCGCAGCGCGTCAGTTGATCGACCGCCGCCTTGCTGACGCAATATGCAAGGACCCCGGGGAACGCGCGCAGACCGGTGACGCTCGAGACGTTGACGATGGAACCGCCGGTCTCGGCGAGCGCCGGCGTGGCGGCGCGCATGAGGCGGAACGGTGCGCGCGCGTTGATGTCCATTATCGCGTCCCACTGTTCGTCATTCGTCGTTTCGACCGACCCTGAGCCGATGACACCGGCGGCGTTGACGAGGGTCGTGATGCCGCCGAGCCGATCGACGGCGGCCCGAACGATGGCCTCCGGTGCGTCGCGCGCCGTGACGTCAGCCGCGAACGTCGCACCGCGGCCCCCTTCCTGTTCGATCGCCGCGGCGACCTCGCCCAGCGCCGCATCGTCGCGCCCGACAGCCAGGATGGCGGCACCCGCCCGCGCGAACCGCAACGCCGCAGCACGTCCGATGCCACTCGTTGCGCCGGTGACGATGACACGCTGCGCGTTCGACATGCGGGCCTTTTTAACACTTTCCTTTTCCCTTTTCCCTTGTCCCTTGTCCCTTTTCCCTTTCCTTTTGTCCCTTGTCGAGTACAACCCTCCCAACAGGTTTCGCGACGACACGCCGAAAACACGGCCCAGAGCGCACCACTCTTTCGGCAGGTTTTTTGCCCCGCTGTGCCGATACAAGTCCATGTCTACGGTCACCCCAGCGGTTGTCGAAGTGTTCAACGCGCGAGAAATCGCGCGTGCCGCGGGTGTCCGGACAGCGGATGTCTTCGCGCTGCTCGAGGCGGGCCGTATCCAGACAACGGATGGGCGGTTCGTCGAATCCGAGGAGGCGATCCGCGCCGTCAGGCTCCTCCGCGGAGTGCCAGCGCCTCTCGGATCCGAGCGTGCACTTTTCCGGCCCCCAGTGAAGCCTCATCGATCCGCCGGTAGACCGCTCGTAGCCTCCGCGGGACTTCATGGAGCCATGCTCGCGTTTATTGTCCTGGTGACGATGGGGGTGTCGAGCGCGCCGGGACCCGAGACGCCGCCGGTGCACATGGTTTTCATCGCGTCCCCTGGACCGGGTGGAGGCGGCGGGGGCGGGGGCCTGCGCCAACCTGCGCCTCCGCCCCGTGCGCAACTGAAAGACAAGAGCGCGGTCCGGAGCCCGGTGCCGATGGAGCGCGCGATAAAAGTGGAGAGGCCTGAACCCGTTCGCGCTCCGCCCCCGCCACGGCCGGAGCCGGTACCTCAGCCGGTCGAGCCGCCGCCCGTTCAGAAGGCCGAGCCGATCCCACCGGTCGTCGCGCCGGTGATGAGCGCATCCGCGGATACGCAGGACCGCCCAGGAACGCTGACGGAGACCCCGTCCGAGGTCGACAGCCATGGCTCTGGCGCCGGCGGGGGTACCGGCACCGGTCAAGGCATGGGCATCGGTGAAGGGGACGGCGCCGGCATCGGTCCGGGCACTGGCGGCGGGACGGGTGGTGGGCCGTATCGTCCCGGTAGCGGTATCACGCCGCCCGCCGTCATACACGAAGTCAAACCGGACTACACGGAAGACGCCCGCCGTCGTGGCGTCGCTGGGGACGTGGTGTTGGAAATCGTCGTGCGCGCCGACGGCAGAGTCGGACAGATTCGCATATTGCAGGGGCTTGGGGCCGGCCTCGATCAACGGGCGGTTGACGCCGTGCGCCAGTGGCGTTTTTCCCCGGCACGCCGGCATGGCACGCCCGTGGACGTGATGGTCGAAGTGGCTGTGGAATTCAAACTGCGATGATGGATGGTCTGATGATCATTTTAACGGTGATGGCGCTCGCAGTCGCGCTGGGACTCGGGGCCGCGGCCGCTCGAGTCCTGCGTGACGAGCGGCGCCGTTCGGACGCGCGCATCGCGCTGCTCGCAGGGCTGGCAGACGACTCCCTGTTGGCCACGCCAGCGAGCCCTATGGCGGAGCGCGACCTGGATCTGAGACCCTCGAGCGAAATCAACGGAGTGGCTGAAATGTTCAAAGAACCGGAGCGGACATCTTCGTGGGGTCCGAGGCTCGCCGTGGCGGGCGTCGTCACCGCTGCGATTGTGATTGCTGTCGCTGCATGGCCGCGCAGCGAGACACCAGTTTCCACCAGCGACGCTGCGGTCCCAGCCCAGCCGGCGCTTCCGGCGCTTGAGTTGGTGTCGCTACGGCATGTGCAGCAGCCCGGCATGCTCACCATCACCGGCCTGGTGCACAATCCCCGAGGTGGACAAAGCCTCGCCGGCGTGACAGCCACCGGTTTTGTGTTCGACGGCGATGGAGGATTCCTGGCGAGTGGGCGTGCGCCGCTGGACTTTACCGCGCTCGCCGCCGGTGACGAGTCTCCCTTCGTCATCACCGTGCCGGTGACCGGGTCTGTGGCGCGCTATCGCGTAGGGTTCCGGGCGCAGGATGGGCGTGTTATCGCCCATGTCGACCGTCGCGCGGGTGCGGCAGTCACGACGGCGGCTCGCTGACGTCAGTTGTTGTTCCGAGGGCTAACCATGAAGTCCCTTAGACTCGTCGCGCTGTTCGCATTCACTACCGCCGGTCTTGTGACGACGTCCGGCCAGCAGCCCCAGGGCGATGGTCAGGCGTTCCGCTTCCGCACGGGTGTGGAGCTGATCAACGTAACAGCCACGGTCACGGACGGAAATGGGCGGTTCGTACCGGGCCTCCGCCAGGAGGACTTCCGCGTCTATGAAGACGACGAGCCGCGACCCATCACCCACTTCAACAGCGAGCGTGTGCCAGTGAGTCTCGGCATCATCCTGGACACGAGCGGGAGCATGGACGGGGAGAAGATGATGGCGGCGCGCGCGGCGCTCGAGCGCTTCCTGTTTCAGCACCTGGATGAGCGGGATGAAGTGTTTCTCTATCGTTTCGATAACGCACCGGAGCTCGTCGAAGGCTGGACGATGGATCGGAACCGGGTCGCCTCGAGGCTCCGTCGCATCTTCCCACGCGGCGGCACGGCGATGTACGACGCCGTCGCACAAGCGGTCCCGCTCGCACAATCTGGACAGCACCGGAAGAGGGCGCTCGTGCTGATCTCCGATGGCAACGACACGAGCAGCCACATCGACCCGCGCGAACTGAAACAGCTCATTCGCGAGAGCGAGGTTCTCGTTTACGCCATCGGAATCGACGGCCAGGGGGCGATGACGTCCTTCACCCGATACGAGCAACGCGGCGGCATCGCAGGACCGCAGCAGAGGCCGCGGCCGCCTTTCCCGCTGCCATTTCCGAGGCCCGGGGGACGCCGGCCGACGCCAGGCATTCCGCCGCGGGGCATACCGCAGCCGCAGCCGCGCGGGGGCGTGATGCGAGGCGGCGCCGACGATCGCGTCAACGTCGCGGCGCTGCGTGACATCACCGACGACAGCGGCGGGCGGACGGAAATCATCCGGTACGGGCGCGATCTCGGACCGGCCACCGAATCGATCGCCGACGAGTTGAGCAAGCAGTACTACATCGGGTATCCCGCGTCGCGGGTCAAGGACGGACGCTGGCACACCATCCGTGTCGAGGTGCCCGATCAGTCGTACCGTGTGCGGGCGCGCCGCGGGTACATGGCCACGCCCTGACGTCACGGACATCCACGCGTCTCGCGTGATCGGCAACTCGGTGCGGTCGATCGCGAATTCGCAATGTACCGGTGCGATATCATCGCGCGGTGCACACCTACACGGCCGCCATCGGGCTGAGTGTTCTGGGCAGCTTCGGCGGCCTGCTGACCGCTTCCCTCTTTCTTCTGTTGGGCGATGGGTTGCGCGTACGCCTCGTCCCATGGCTGATCAGCTATGCGGTCGGCACACTTTTGGGCGTCGCGCTCCTCGCGCTTCTGCCTGAAGCGCTAGCTACGCTGCCCTCGGCGACGGCGCTCGGGGTACTGCTCGCCGGCGTCCTCGCGTTCTTCGTCCTCGAGAAGCTGGTGATCTGGCGCCACTGCCACGATTCCCAGGAGTGCGCGGTCCACGGCAGCAGCGCGGCGTCGCTCGTCATCGTCGGAGACGTCTTCCATACGTTCGTTGACGGCGCGGTCATCGCCGCCGCGGTCGTCACCTCGGTTCCCTTGGGCATCACGACCGCGCTCGCCGTCGCGGCCCATGAGATTCCTCAGGAGGTCGGGGACGTGGCGATCCTGCTGGGCGCCGGATACTCGCCGCGCCGCGCCTTCGTCCTCAACCTGCTCGCGGGTCTTGGCGGTATTCTCGGCGCCGTCGCCATGCTGGTCGCGTCGCGCTGGATTCCGACCATACTGCCGGGGGTCCTCGCGTTTGCCGCAGGCAGTTTTCTTTATGTGGCGATGGCCGATCTCATTCCAGATTTGCATCGCGGCGGCATCGAGGGCGGGCCCTTTCGGCAGCTGCTGTTAATCGGGGCCGGAATCCTGACCGTCGTTCTCCTCTGACGTCGGGCGCCGCTCGGGACCCGACGCCCAAGGCCCAAGAACCAAGGACCAAGGACAAACTGGTCTCTTGTCATATAAGGGCTGAAGTGTCCTCTCCAGCCCGGTTGAAGGACATTTTTCCTGGGTCGAAACGTCCGTCGGGCCCCCCAGCACGAGCGTTTTTGCGGCGCTCAACTGGCACTGGCTTTGCCCCTATGGCGGGCGTATGACCGGCACGCCTGCCGGAGTCGCCGCCCGATGGAGCGGCCGGAGGTAGGGTTCCATGAAGGCAAGATTTTCTCTCGGATGCGCGCTCGTGGCGGCGCTCGTACTGGCGCCTGTCGTGACCGCCCAGGACCGCCGCGACGTCCGCGTCTCGGAAGAGGTTGCGGACCAGGTCAACCGCTACACGCAGTTTACGGTTTTTGACGACATCAGCGCTGCCGTCGAAGGCGGCGTCGTCACGGTCACCGGCAACGTGACCATGCCGTACAAGAAGAAAGACATCGAAAAACGGATTGCCGCGATAGATGGCGTGCGCGAAGTCCGCAGCACGATTGAAGTGTTGCCGGTATCCACGTTCGACGAGGATCTGCGCCGCCGGATTGCGCGCGCGATCTACGGCAACCCGTCATTCTGGAGCTACGCGTCGATGGCGCGTCCTTCGATCCACATCATCGTGAAGCATGGCCGCGTAACGTTGACGGGAGTGGTCAACAGCCACGTCGATCGGATGCTCGCGCGCTCGCTTGCGACCGGCTTTGGCGAGCTGTCAGTGACCAACGATCTCCGAACAGACGAGGAGGTGCGCACCCAGCGCGCCTCTATCTTTTGAGCACTTTTGACATTGGCGGGGCGGTCCCGGTCTAACATCATCCGGGACCCCGCTATGAACAACCCTCCCCGGCGTCTGGCCTTGCCGATGATCGTCGCGCTGCTGGCACGGTCGCATCGGCTCACCGGCCCGATCTCCGGTCACCGGACGAACCGGGCCAGCGACCGGGACAGCAACCGCGGCCGCAGCGCGACGCCGCCCGTGAGCGGGTGCCCGCAGGAACGGCCTCCATTTCCGGGATCGTGAGTGCCGCCGACACGCGGGGTCCGCTCAAGCGCGCACGCGTTGTCGTCGCCGGCAGCGGAACGGCCCGTCAGGCACGGTCCGCGGTGAGCGATGAGCGCGGCCGCTTTCAGGTCTCGGGCCTCGCTCCGGGCGCGTACACCATCAGCGCCACGAAGGCCGGGTACGTCGACGTCATGTTCGGGCAGCGACGTGCGATGCGCAACGGCACGCCGGTCCAGATTGCTGACGGCCAGCAGCTCTCGAACATCAACCTTCAGCTTCCGCTGGCCGGCGTCATCACCGGACGCGTCCTCGACGAGGATGGCGAGCCCCTCGCGCGCTCCGCCGTGTCGGTGCTCCACGATCAGTACGTCCAGGGCGAGCGTCGTCTCGTCATGGCCGGCAACGACCAGAGCGACGACCGGGGATTGTTCCGCGTCTACGGACTGCCGCCGGGTGACTATTTCGTCAGTGCCGCCCGTGGTCTGATGTTCGAGCGGCTCCTGATGCGGATAGGACCAAACGGATTCGACCCCGAAGCTGCAAGCGAGGAGACGCTGAAGATCGATTACGCGCCGACGTACTATCCGGGGACGACGACACTCGCAGAGGCGTCTCGCATCAGGCTCGCGATCGGCCAGGAACTCGCCGGAATCGACGTTCAGATGCAGATGGTGCCGATGGCCACGGTGCGCGGTGTCGTCGGCGGGGCGAGCGGCGGGGCCATGGTCGTTCTGATACCGGAGGACGGCGGGCCGGCCGGACCGGCGGTGATGCGTGCGCAGGGCCTCCGAGGTGTGACCGCTGAGGATGGGACGTTCACCATCACGCGTGTTCCCCCGGGACGCTACACGGTTGTGGCT